>NZ_FXAJ01000009.1 GCF_900177535.1 Priestia filamentosa | reverse complement strand
AGCTTTTTGTTTCTAATAAGAAACGTTGTTTTAAAAATAAAATAGAATTAACGTTGACGTATTTTGTTCAGTTTTCAAAGGTCAATCACTTCATTTGTCGTTAACAGCGACTTTTATATCTTATCACTTCTTCCGAAATGTGTCAACAACTTTTTTTGAAAATCTTTTTTGTTTTTGTTCGTTTTGCGCTACCGTAGCAGCGACAAGTAATAATATATCAAGTTTCAAAAGAAACGTCAACACTAAATTTCATTTTTTTTATTCTTTTTTTAAAATCATGTTATGAAGGAGCTAACCCCTACATATTATGAGACAAGATAGCTTGTTTCATAAGGGGGTAAACATGAATTTTTTCTATACGATTAATGGAAGTCGAGCAAAACAAATTGTATTGGTTTTAATACTATCATTTTTTGCAGGTGGTTTTCTACTTACTCAGACGTTATTTCACATTCCAGTTTTCTCAACCAAAGATGGCCCAAAAGCAATTTATGAGAATGGGACAATTAAGGACAAAGTTGCTCTTACATTCAATATTAGTTGGGGAGATGAAAAGGCTGAAGAAATTTTAGATACTTTACGCTCACATGATATTGAGAATGCTACTTTCTTTTTATCTGCTTCATGGGCAGAGAGACACCCTGAAATTGTAAAGCGAATTCAAGAAGATGGACATGAGATTGGTTCTATGGGTTACGCGTATGAAAGCTATACAAGTTTAGAAGCACAAGAAATCCGCCAAGATATCGCTAAATCTGAAAAAGCATTTAAAACACTTGGTGTTGACAAGATCAAACTACTTAGACCACCTAATGGACATTTTGACAAAGAAACTTTAAAAATTGCGGAAGCCTATAATTATACAATTGTTCATTGGAGTCTTAATACAGAAGACTGGTTAAATCCTGGTGTAGATAAGATTGTAAGAAATGCAACTGAGAAAATTAAAGGCGGTGACATTGTTCTTCTTCATGCATCTGATTCTGCTCAGCAAACAAATGAAGCTCTTCCTTCTATCCTTAGAGAACTTTCAAAAAAGAAATTAAAGACAACAACAGTTTCAAGTTTAATTTCTGGTGCTACTTCTAAAAGTGAAGAAATTAAATAACCCCTATCCTTCCCTTATTGAAGGATGGGGCTTTTTTTACTTACTTTCTCTCACTTCTTTCATTATATAAGGAGATTTCAAAAATTTCGGAAGCATCAAAAGTTGATAGATATTGCAGATAAGCAATGGAATTAGCATAAGATACAGCCAACTTTCCTCATTTGTTCTTAGTGCTGGAAACCACTCGACAATCGTCACAACAGTTAAGAAAAATAAAGCTGGGATAAATGCTGTTCGGTTTGTTTGCTTCATTTTTACATATGAGAAGGCAACCCCGACTACTAAAAGTGTGAGAGCAAGGAAGAGGTAATTCATGATTGATTCTCCTGCTTCAGCAAAAAATGTATATCTAAAATAAACAAAATCAAATAGGACAAAAAGAATAAGAACAACTTGTACTGAATTCCAAAGTGATGAAGACTTAAAGATACCAAGTCCAAATCTGTGAACAGTCAAGTAAGAAAAAAAGCCCATCTGACTAATTAAACTAAAGATACAGCCTACCCCAATTAGCCAAATAGCAATTGCTACTATCTCACCTATTTCACCTTGAATAAAAAGGTCCTTATATTCTCCCCAGTTCAATGTAAATCCAACAAATACTGTTATGACAGCCCCAACTGAAAGTGTTGATAAAAAGAAACGTACAAGGTTTCGACTTTTCATCTGTTCTCCCCCATTAATTGTTCTTTTTATTTCATGTAAGTCCCCTTATATCTTATTTACCACAAAGAAAATGTAATTCCTGTTAACGACTTTAGAACGTGAATATTTTTTCTATTTCCTTTCATATTAAGAATAAGACATTTTACAGAAGGTATCTGAAAGGAGCGTTACAATTATGGGAAGAGCTCTTTTGCTCCTATATGCCCTAATCTTTGTTTTTTCTTCATCTGGATGTGCCCCACAAGAGGCAGAAGGAAGTGAAATGGACTACGATCAAACGAAAAAGATGGTAGTAGATATCCTCAAAACAGACGATGGAAAAGAAGCACTAAAGCAAGTGCTAAAGGATGATGAAGTAAAAAAAGAGATCGTTATAGATGAGAAATTGATCAAAGAAACAATTCAAGATACACTGTCATCTGAGAAAGGTTCAAAGTTCTGGACTGAAGCTTTCAAAGATCCTAAGTTTGCCAAAACACTTGCTACATCTCTTCAAGATGAGCATGAAGAAATTATTAAAAAGCTTATGAAAGATCCTGAATACCAGCAAATGCTAATGGATGTTCTTAAAAATCCTGAAATGGAAAAAGAGGTCACAAAGCTGTTAAAAAGTAAAGAATATCGAAAACATCTTCAAACTGTTATAACTGAAACATTTGAAAGTCCAACATATAAAGGGAAAGTACAAGAAATGTTAGACAAAGCTGTAAAAGAAGCTGAAGCTGAAGAAAAGAAAGAAGAATAAGTGGCGTAAAGAGGCGTTGCATATGTGCAACGCCTTTTACCTTTATACATTATGATCCTGTTGTTGTGTACAAAGAGAAATAACTTTTTCGCCAATTTCACTATAGATTTTTCCTAAACGGTGATCTTCACCATATACGGACGGAGCAAATTCTTCCTCATTCCAATCTGGTTGCTGTAGCGGAAGTTTTCCAAGCAGTGGAACAGCTAGTTCCTCTGCTAGCTTTTCTCCTCCGCCTTTGCCGAACACGTACTCTTTTTCTCCTGTAACTTCACTTTCAAAGTACGCCATGTTCTCTACAACACCTAAGACTTCATGTTCTGTACGAATAGCCATCGCCCCAGCCCTTGCTGCTACAAAAGCGGCTGTTGGATGTGGAGTTGATACAATGATTTCTTTACAAGCAGGAAGCATAGAATGAATATCAAGCGCAACATCGCCTGTTCCTGGTGGTAAATCGAGCAGAAGGTAATCTAACTCTCCCCACTCTACTTCCTGGAAGAAGCTCGTCAACATTTTCCCAAGCATAGGGCCTCTCCAAATGACAGGTGCATTGTCTTCCACAAAAAAGCCCATTGAAATAACTTTCACACCAAAACGATCAACTGGAATAATACGATCATTTTCAACTGTTGGACGTTGTTCAATTCCCATCATATCAGGGACGCTAAACCCGTAAATGTCAGCATCAATCAAGCCGACTTTCTTTCCAAGCCTTGCAAGAGCAATTGCTAAGTTAACAGAAACGGTTGATTTTCCAACCCCTCCTTTACCACTGGCAATTGCGATAAATGTTGTATCTTTTGTATTTAAAAGTGATGGCTGCTCTTGCGCTGCCACGCCATCTTGCGGCAGTGCTTCAAAGCGGAGACCAACTGTTTCAAAACCTGCTTCTTTTAATAAATTTACTACTGTTCCTTGAAGTTGCATCTGTTCTGCTGTTCCTGTTTTAGCTACAAGCAGTTTAACGCTCACATGGTTTTTCTCTTCTTTAATTTTAATTTCTTGAATGCCGTCTAACTCTCCTAATGTTTTATGTAAAAACGGCTCTTCTACCCCTGATAATAGTGCGTGAACTTCCTTTTCTGTGAGCATATTTTCACCTTCCCCGTTGAATTCGTTTACATACTGAATTATATCATATTTTCCCTTTGTTTCGTGAGTCCAAACAAAAAGCACCTCACTCTTTCGGAGGTGCTTTTGCTGTTAAGTACTGTAAAATTCCTCTATAGATTGAAGCAGCCACTTTCTTCTGATATTCTTCTGTTTTTAAAAGATCATGCTCTGTTGGATTCGAAAGAAAGCCAACTTCAACAAGCGCTCCTGGAATATCAGCATTTTCAACAAGATAAATATTTTGAATTCTTTTTGCTTCTCGATTCGTATTATTCAAGTTTCCTTTGAATTCCGATTGAATCCATGTAGCTAAGTTCTTGTTTTCTTCTTTTGATCCATTGTAAAACGTTTGAGCTCCACTCCATTTTGGAGAGGGAATTGCATTAAGATGAATACTTAAATACATATCAGCACTGGAATGATTGATAATTTCTAGACGCTTTCTTAAATCTTCTCCTTTGCGTCTGCTATACCCTTTTGTATCTTTGTCTGCTAAGTCTTCATCTTTTTCACGCGTCATAATAACAAGTGCTCCTTGTTCTTGAAGGTAATCCCTAATCATCAAGGAAATGGAGAGCGTTACTTCTTTCTCCAAAACATCTTTACCAACTGCCCCCCCGTCAGCACCTCCATGGCCTGCATCTAAGACAATAATTTTACCGCTTAACGGGAGATTCCATGAACCGATTGAGCCCTTATTTGTAAAGTAATGCTGAACGCCTAGAAAAAGACAACAGATAACGACAATAACAGTCCCTAACCAAAGCTTTTTTTTCATCGTGCTCCCCCCGCTCGTCCTACCTACTATTTTCTATATGGTGAGCGGAGAGGATTTATGATTATTTTAGGACAATTTTAAGCCATATCTTTTCTTTCCAAACCGAAAACCTTCTGTCCACCAGTCATCAACGTAGGCTTCACAAAGCATATACAAACCATCACCTGTTGGCAGCTCGTAATGATCTTCTGTCCAAAAGGAAAGATAATCGAAAAGAGCAGAAACAAGCTTTTTCCCATCTCTTTCAGATCTTACACGTACTTTCTCTTCCTGTTCTCCATAATAACCAAACCTGCTATATTTTGCTCCAAGCAAGAAAGCTTCAACTGCTATGTCTAAGCACCCTTCCTCAACAGAACGGTTATTTTTTGTTGAATAAAACATGAGCGGCTGAAAATAGCGCATCATTTCCTTATATAGTTTCTCAAGTGAAATTCCGCTCATCACTTTTCGTTCATACTTCATTTCTTTTTCTCTTCTTCGTTCTTTGAATGTTGTAATTACGGTCACGTTCTCCATCCTCCTTTTCTTTTATTGTGACCGACCGCCAACTTTATACACAGGAACAAAAAGGCAGAGAGTTCTACTCTCTGCCTTCTACTTGTTTAGTATATTTTCTTTCATTTCAGGCTTTCTTACAGCTATGCGGGCTTTTCCCATCATAATTACTGTAATAAAAGCAAGACCAATTGGAATAAGAGCAAATGTAAAAGCATCTGTAATAGAGGTTGACATAGCATGCACAATTTTTGATAGAACCGGCTCTGGAATCATTGCACGAGCGCTTCCCTCAAAAAGAGCGCTTGGGTTTCCAACATTTGCCATTGCTCCACTGCTTTCTACACTTCCAAAGCTTTCTTTTAATTCGCTTGCAAAGTGACTACTTTGAATTGTTCCAAATACAGTTACACCAATTGTCATTCCAAGAGAACGAGCAAAAGAATTTGTAGAGTTTGCGGATCCTCTGTAGCGCACATCCAGCTTTTCAATTGATGCTGTTGGTAAAATTGAAAATGAGAAACCAACACCAAAACCTGTTAATACCATAAAGATAGTTAACATCCATCTTGCTGTTTCAGGAGTCATTGTACTTAACAACACCATGCCAGCTGCAAAGGAGACAATTGAAAGAAACATAAGATTTCGAAACGTTGTTTTCGTTTGAAAAACCCCACCGATTGCGCTTCCTGCAACAGATCCTAACATCATGGGTGTTAATACCAGCCCTGCATTTGTTGCAGAACCGCCATAAACAGCTTGAACAAAGATAGGAATAAATACTGTTAAGATAATAAATGTGCCTCCGTAAAGGAATGCCAAAATTTGAGCTGTTGCAAAAAGACGGTTTTTAAACATCCAAAAAGAAATGATTGGATCTGACACTTTTCGTTCTGTAAAAATAAAGATAATGAAAAATAAAATAAAAGATCCGAACAACCCTAGAATCTGTGGTGATTGCCAACTATATTCTTTACCACCAAGCTCAAGAGCAAACATCAAGCTGACAACTGCAATAACAAGTGTTGCAGCTCCTACCCAATCCACCCTTTGTTCTTTCCGCTCTGTTGATTCTTTATAAGCTTTAATAATTAAAAGAAGAGACACAATACCAAGTGGTACATTTACATAAAAAATCCATTGCCAGCTAATATACTCTGTAATATAAGCACCCAGTAAAGGACCACACACACTTGAAACTCCAAATACCGCTCCAAGAAGACCTGTCATCTTGCCACGTTTCTCAGGAGGAAAAATATCAAATACGATTGTGAAAGCAATCGGCATAAGCGCTCCGCCTCCCACGCCTTGTACTGCGCGATAAACGCTAAGCTGCTCAATGCTTGTTGCTGTACCACACAAAATTGAACCTAATAAAAATACTAAAAGACCAAAAATAAAAAACCGTTTGCGACCGTACATATCAGATAACTTACCAAAAATAGGCATCCCAGCCATTACAGTCACCATATATGCAGAGGTCACCCACACAAATTTATCTAATCCACCAAGATCAGAAACAATAGTCCCCATTGCTGTTGCAACAATAGTGTTGTCCATTGCAGACATTAAAATAGCTAATAATAGCCCTGTTACAACAAGCTTTAATTGTGAGTCTTTTGAAACCACAGGCTCACTCCTCTCTAATGTTTAACAAAGTTAATTATAGTGAAGTTTTGACATAAGAGCTACTTCTAATTTGAAGTTTATTCCTTTTATCGAAAGGCGCTAACTTACAATATAAATAAAAGGAAGAGTATATCCTTTTCTACATAACTTTCTCTAATCCTAGTAAAGAATTAAAATAAAGGACTTTTTCTTCTCTTTATTAAGTTGTACAAACATAAATCTCAGATTTATGAAATTAGTGCTCCTATTGGTTGAAAATTCACATACTATAGGTAAATCTTCACTCATTCTTATGTATGATTGACGCTTGGAAGTGATTTGTTATAGTTGAGGTACTAAATGTGTTGTACACTAAAACATTATTACTGATCGTATAGGGGCTTCTGTTACTCCCCTTGTAAGAAGCTACCGGTTTTAACACATTCTACTCTAGAAGAATTACTTCTCTACACTCTATAATTGGTTTCTTGAATACAAGGAGGAGCTTCTATGAAGAGCATCCAGAACCGCCTACTGCTCATGTTACTAATCTTTATCATTTTACCCTATTTTCTATCTGTCTTTTTTATTTATAGCTATACCAAACATAGCGTAGAGCAGCAAGAGCTGAAAAATAGCCATGAACAGCTTCGCGAAAATTCAACAGAGCTTCAACAGTATTTCGAGGAAATGATTAACCTTCCTTATATTTTATATCGTGATCCTAAACTGTTTCAGATTTTAAATAATGAAGTTGAAGACTCAAATTACTTAGAAAAAAGTTTGGAGAACTTCTCATTAATGCGGAATGAGATTCGTCAAATTCAGTTTTATATGGATAAAGATAAAGAGGCGTTAACCGTCTATAATGCCACTGCAAGTGCGCGTAAATCTAGACCTAATTTCTTACAACAGCCCTTTATTAAAGAGCTTTACAATTCAAAGATAAAATACGTTATTCAGCCACCACATTCCATCCAAAATTATAATAATTCGGCTATTGTTCCTCAATCTGACAAGACAAAAGTAATTACATTCCATCATAAGATTGTTGATGTGTTATCTAATGAATTTCTTGGCACAATCTCAATGGATGTGGATTATGAAATGTATGCACGCATATGTAACAATTTAATTGGTAAAGACCAAGAATCTGTCTTGCTTATCAACGAAGATAATGAGATTGTCTATGCGAATAATACTGAGCTTATTGGACAAGCAGTTTCGCCTCATTTACAACAGAAAATAGAGAGAAACGCCGAAACAGGTGATGATATTATCTTAGCTAACACCTTATCTGGACCACTTGATCAGTGGAAGCTTGTTAAGGTTACGCCAAGTCATATCCTATTCGATGATGCTAGAAAAACTTCCTATACTTTTATTATTGTCGGAATTATTATTGGCTTACTTGGGGTATTAATGATTAGCTTGATTTCATATAAGATTACCCACCCACTTAAGCTTCTTACCCAGAAAGTACGAACCATAAAAGGTGGCAATATGAATATTGATTTTAATGATAAAAGAGAAGACGAAATTGGTTATTTAGAACTTCATATAAAAGAAATGATGGAGCGAATTAATCTCCATATTAATCGGGAATACAAGCTTGAAATTGAGAACAAGGAAAATCGATTAAGAGCCTTAAAGTCACAAGTGAATCCTCATTTCCTTTTCAACGCTTTACAATCAATAGGTGCTGTTGCGTTAAGATCCAATGCCCCAAGCGTTTATCATTTAATTACATCTTTATCTAAGATGATGCGCTATTCAATTAATGCAAACAAGTGGGTCAAAGTTCAAGAAGAAGTAGAATATATCAAAGCTTACCTTATTCTTCAAATGGAACGCTTTCGGAAAGAAGTTCATTATTCTATTCATATCAGTGATCCTATTTTAAATATGCAAATTCCTAGTATGATTCTTCAGCCGCTTGTTGAAAACTTTTTTAAACATAGCTATGAAGAAGGTTTCTATGATGCCCCACTGAACATTTATGGGGAAGTGCAGAAATCATTTCTACACCTTGTTGTTGAAAGTTATGGCGCTAGTATAACGGAAGAAAAACTCAAGAGATTGCGGGAAAACATTTATCATTCTTCGCTTAACTCTTCCCAAGGGCACAAACATATCGGTCTAAAAAATATTCATGATCGACTTATTCTAAATTACGGAACGCAAGCACATCTAGAAATTGATCGAAGCAACGGAGATGGCTTTATTGTTAAAATTGTCATCCCTCTTGGAGAACAACCTTTAAAAGAAGATTAATTGATAGTTTTTTGTAAGGAGGAAAAAGTGTGAAGGCTTTAATTATTGATGATGAAGTGAATGTACGTGAAGTTATACGTTATCTAGGTCAATGGGAGAAATACGGCATAACTGATATTTTAGAAGCAAGTAATGGAGAAGAAGCAAAACATATTATTGAAGCTACAAAACCAGAAATTATTTTTACAGATATCAAGATGCCAAAAATGAGTGGAATAGAAATGATTGAATGGTTAGATAGCACCTCATATCCAGGTAAAGTAATCTTTGTGACTGGATATAACGATTATTCATTTATGAGACAAGCCATTAAACATCGTAGTTTCGATTATCTATTGAAGCCAATTGAAGAAGAACCCTTTAATCATACATTAGCAGAAGCTGTCCAAGCATGGGAAAACGAGCAAAATTCCCATAGTGGACAGGAAACAATTGATGAAGACTTCCAAAAGCTCCGTATTGAGCAGTTAGTAACAAATGCATGTATGGGAGAAGCATACAAATCAACAGACATTCTTCCCTATCTCCCTCTTTCTGATCAATATGAGATGGCTTTAATTTCTTTCTATCAAATGCATTATGCGGAGCCTTATATCAAAGCCTTATCAGATGAGCTGAAAGATCGAAAGCTAGGAAATGCCTTTTCCCTTCAAAGTGATCGAAACATTTGTGTTATCATCACAATACGCAATGAATGGTTAACAGTTGAAGAATGGATAAGTCAAAACTTTGATATTCCTGTTCGCTTTGTGAGCGGGAGATCATTATCGTCGTTATCTCATATCTTAGATGCTTTTCAGTTCTTACAAGAGGCATTAGACAATCACCAGTACCGTTCGATTCATAAGTTAGATGAGCTTCATGCTGCCCGTCGTATGAAAGACATTGTTTCATATGTAGACATGTACTATATGGAAGAATTAAGTTTAGAGAAGCTATCGAACCTGTTTTTCTTTAGCCGGGAGCATATTTCGCGGAAGTTCAAACAAGAAACAGGACTGCCGCTTTCTAAATATATGACAAAATTAAGAATCCAACGAGCAAAGCAGTGGCTAGAAGATACTGAAGAAACGATTTACTCCATTTCTTTACTTCTCGGTTATCAAGATGAAAAATACTTCTCTAAACTGTTTAAAAAAGTAGTCGGATTAACTCCCTTTGAATATAGAAAAGAGAAAAAACTAACAGTAATAAGTAGATAGTTAGACACCGATCGTTTTCAGGAGTGACAAAATGAAAAAAGAGCTATTAAATATATGTTTGATTGGAACGCTTAGCTTATCTTTATACGGGTGTCAACAAAAGGTCAAAAAAGAGACTCAAGAAGTGAAACAAGATAAGATTACTTTAAGTATTCGAAATCCTAAAGTAGAAATTGCGGCTCCGTTTGAAGAGATGGTGCAAGCTTATGAACAAGAGCATCCTCATATTAATATAGAAGTTCATACCGTTGGAGGCGCGATCGATGACTTATCTGATTTGAAGGCAGAATTAGCTGCTGGTGAAGGACCTGATATTTTTACAAATCAAGGCGGAAAAAGCGCTGAATTGTGGCATGATTATTTAGAAGATTTATCAGGAGAACCTTGG
Source organism: Priestia filamentosa (assembly GCF_900177535.1). Lineage (NCBI taxonomy): Bacteria > Bacillati > Bacillota > Bacilli > Caryophanales > Bacillaceae > Priestia > Priestia filamentosa. The sequence continues at coordinate 81,323 of NZ_FXAJ01000009.1, read as the reverse complement.
GTACCTCAAGCCTTACCAGAAACGTTATCGCCTATCAGATCGGGTGAAAAGGTATACGGTATGCCTATGAATTTAGAAGGGTACGGGTTTATCTACAATAAAGATTTATTTGAAAAAGCAGGTATTCAGCAGTTACCGACTACATTAAATGAATTAGAAACAACAGCGGAAAAACTCAAGAAGGCAGGCATCACCCCTTTTGCTTTAGGTTATTATGAAAAATGGCAGCTAGGCGATCATTTGATGAATATTGCGTTCCTTCAACAAAAAGATCCAAGTGCTTATATTACTCAATTAAATAAAGGGTCAAAAACGATTACGAACAACCAAAAATTCAAGGACCTTACCCACCTTTTAGATGTAACACTGAAATACGGAAACAGTGACCCGCTTGAAACAGATTACACTATGGAAATGAATCAATTCTCCAAAGGTGAAGCAGCCATTGTTCTACAAGGAAATTGGATTCAACCGTTAATTGATCAACGTTCCCCTAATCTGAATGTTGGTATTATGCCTATTCCTCTTAGTAATAATCACGGTGAACAATCATTAATTGTGAATACCCCAAATTACTGGGTCATTAATAAACAAACAACCCCGCAAAAAAAACAGGAGGCCAAAAAGTTTCTAGACTGGATGGTAACCTCTAAAGAAGGCCAAGGATTTATGACAAAGCAGTTTAGATTTATCCCTGCTTTTAAAAACATTCCATCAAATCAATCTGGCCCATTAGCTACTGAAACCCTTCGTTATTATAAAGAAGGCAGAACAGTATCGGCTAGCACGCTATATTTTCCTGTTGGAATCAGAGAACAATTCGGAGCTGCTACACAGCAATATATCGCAAAAAGATTAACCCAAACTCAGCTATTAAAAAGATATCAATATGCTTGGGAGAGTGCTCAAGGAGAGTAAGAGCTACCTTATTTTCCTTAAGCCTCTCTTTTTTATTTCCTCATATATCAATTCAAGACTAAATTTCAATCAATATCCTCCATATTCAGCAAGCAAGCACTCCCCTATAATTTAATTGTTAACACATGGACGGACAAGCAGAATGGTAATATTCCGTCCCCTACTACTACATAGGAGGAAGAATATGAACTTCAAGAGTTTGGCGAAAAAAGCAGGCGTAATCACCCTTAGTACCGCAATTTTAGCAGGAGGAAGCGGGGCAATTGCTCATGCAGCACCAAAAACTGCTCAAGATCATAACGAAGATTATGGATTTTCGCATATGACTCGACTTGACATGAAAAACATGATCAATCAGCATGGAAATTCAAACTTCACGGTGCCGCAGTTTGACGCATCTAAAATCAAAAACATTCCTGCAGCAACGAAAGTTGATGAAAATGGAAATAAAATTGAGATGGATGTTTGGGATACATGGCCACTACAAAATGCTGATGGTACAGTAGCTGAATACAAAGGGTACAACATTGTGTTTGGTTTAGCTGGAGATCCGAAAAATGCTAATGACACATTTATCTACATGTTCTATAAAAAAGTAGGTGACAATTCACTAGCTGCTTGGAAAAATGCTGGTCGCGTCTTTGATGATAGCGATAAATACAAAGCAAATGATGAAAACTTAAAAGATCAAGCTGAAGAATGGTCGGGTTCTGCAACATTTACTTCTGATGGAGAAATTCGCTTATTCTATACAAACAGAACAGGTTTTGATGAAAGCAAGAACCTTTTCGGTAAACAAACACTCACAACAGCACAAGTATATGTATCTGAAGAACAAAACGGCACACTTAACGTCGACGGTGTAGAAGATCACAAATCAATCTTTGACGGGGATGGATCGATTTACCAACAGGTTGAACAAGCTTTTAGCAAAGGTAATGTAGATTTTAAAGATAACCACACGCTTAGAGATCCTCACTATGTTGAAGACAATGGCCATAAATACCTTGTATTTGAAGCTAATACAGGAAAGGATACAGGCTATCAAGGAGAAGACTCTTTATACAACAGAGCTTACTATAGTAAGAGCAATGCCTTCTTCCAAGATGAAAAAAGTAAACTATTACAAAGTCCTAAAAAAGAATATGCTGAATTAGCAAACGGTGCGATTGGAATCATTGAAATTAATGACGATTATACGCTTAAAAAAGTTATGAAACCATTAATCACTTCGAATACAGTAACAGATGAAATTGAGCGTCCAAACATCTTCAAAAAAGATGGAAAATGGTACTTATTCACAAGCAGTCGTGGATCTAAAATGACGATTGACGGCATAGATGATCAAGACATCTATATGCTAGGATATGTTTCTAACTCTCTAACAGGCCCTTACAAACCAATGAACAAAACAGGAATTGTTCTACATCAAGACCTTGATCCGAACGATGTCACTTGGAACTATGCTCACTATGCAATTCCTCAAAAGAACAGCGACGATGTTGTTGTCACAAGCTATATGACAAACAGAGGATACTTTGCAGATCATAAATCAACATTCGCTCCAAGCTTCAAACTTTCTCTTGATGGAAAGAAATCTTCTGTGGTAAAAGATAGCATCCTTGAACAAGGACAAGTTACAGTTGATAAATAATAAAAAAGGAAAATACCAATGCTTATTGGTATTTTCTTTTTATTATCCTATACAACCTAGAATTAAAGCGTGGTGACTCTATATGACAAAAAGCATACCAAATACAAAATCAAAGAAATGGATATTTGTTTCTCTTGTTTGCCTTCTTCTTGCCATTGGTGGATTTCTAATCAAGCAATCAGAACCTAAGAAAGAGGATGAACATAAAGTGACAGATAAAAAAACGTATCGTGCTAACTATCATTTCACAAGCCCTGATAAATGGAAGAATGATCCTCAGAAGCCAATCTATCTAGATGGAAAATATCACTATTACTATCTTTATAATGGAGATTATCCTAATGGAAATGGAACAGAATGGCGTCATGCAACGTCTACTGATCTTGTTCATTGGAAAGACGAAGGGGTAGCAATACCTAAGTATACAAATAAAAACGGCGATCCATGGTCAGGTTCAGTTGTAGTAGATGCTCAGAATACGGCAGGGTTCGGTGAGAATAGCGTTATTGCCATTGTGACCCAACCCTCTGCGAGTGGTCAGCAAGAACAATTCCTATGGTACAGTAAAGATAAAGGAAAAACGTTCAAATCTTATAGTGATGAGCCCATTTTAAGAAATCCTGGTACAAAAGATTTCCGTGATCCAAAAATCATTTGGGATGACAGAGCAAATAAGTGGGTTATGCTTATGGCAGAAGGAACAAAGATTGGATTTTATGAATCTGATGATTTAAAAGATTGGAAGTATACAGGAGGCTTTGAAACAAAAAACATTGGACTTATAGAATGTCCTGATCTTTATATGATGCGTGCAGACGATGGATCAATCAAATGGATTCTTGGAGCGAGCGCAAATGGTAAAGAGACCGGAAAACCGAATACTTATGCTTATTGGACTGGTGAATACAATGGAAAAGAATTTGTGCCAGCTCAAGAAGAGCCCCAGTGGCTTGACCATGGATTTGATTGGTATGGCGGTGTCACTTTCGAAGATGGGCTAAATGACGACAAATTAGACCATCGCTATGCCCTAGCATGGATGAACAACTGGGACTATGCAGACAACACGCCTACTGTAAAAGAAGGATTCAATGGGATTGATTCTATCGTCCGTCGAATAGAGCTGAAAAAGCAAGGTGACGACAACTACTACTTAGCATCACAGCCTAACGAAAACTTGAATAAGTTAACTAAAACTACGGATCAATATGAAGAGATTAAAGTAGATGGATCAAAAAAGCTTGATACTGAAGGAGTGGCTTACAGACTAGAAGCAGATGTTTCATGGGAAGACCTTCACAATGTTGGATTACGCCTGCGCGAATCATCTGATGAAAAGCGACATATTGACGTTGGTATCTTTGCTGATGGAGCCTACTCTTATGTAAATCGAGGATTAACACACCAGCCAGATGAGAGTAATCAATATATCGAAAGCAAAGCTTCTTTTGATCTAAATAAGAAAAAAGTTCATTTGAAAATACTTGTTGATAAAACGACTGTTGAAGTATTTATAGATGATGGAAAAGTGGTTCACTCTAGTCAAGTATTCCCTCCTTTAGAGGATGACGGCATAACTCTCTTTTCTGAAGGCGGAACCGCTACTTTTAAAAATATAGAGATTAAACATTATCAATCTATATACAAATCGAATAAAAAATAAGTAAACGCAGGGCTAGATATTAAGTATGCCCTGTGTTCTTTTTTATCTAAAGAACGTGTTCATTATAAGAAGTATAATTCGCCACCTCTCTTCCAAAAATGAAGGAATCTTCTTAAAGTCTTTTAAATGAACTTAAACAGTTGTACAGTATCAATCCTATAAATACAGCAAATGAAGAAAAAAGGGACACAATAATATACATTACTCATAAATAAAAATGGAGCTGTTACCTTACTCTTTTGACAACGCATTTATAAATTTAAAAAGCCCAAAGGCATTTTCCTTTGGGCTTTCACTTTTTAAGTTTTGAACTCCATATATAACTAAAGCAAGTGGTAGCTTAAATGTTATTTCAGCACAGCAGTTTCATTTCTCTATTACCATAAAACTAAAGGGCCTAAGAAATATTACAAATCTACATTATCCTCTTTTCTCCCGAATCAGCCTTCTGTGCATCAAAACGTTTAAATTTTATAATCGAAACTCCAACTAATATAGCTAAAACAAGGAGACAGGCAATAATACTTGTCCGATTCTGTTCATTTAATACAAACATGATACAAATAATAATTAAGACTACTGCCGTAGATGCTGTTACATAAGGGAAGCCCCATAATTTGAAGCTTGGTTCTTTAGGATATGATTTACGAAGTTTTAGTTGTGATAAGCAAATACTAATCCATATTAATGATACGACAAAACCAGGAACCGCCATTAATATAGTAAATACCTGGTCCTGTGCAACATAAGTAATCAGAGAGCCAACGATTAATACAATTGCACTTAACATTAAGCTATATGACGGAACACCATTTTTAGATACATAAGAGAACGTCTTGGGGGCTTCCCCTCCCATTGCTAAAGAGTGGAGCATTCTTGTACAACCATATATGCCAGAGTTCGCAGCAGATAAGACAGCCGTGATTAAAATGAAATTCATAATATGAGCTGCTCCCTGCAAACCAGACATTGATAATACTTGGACAAATGGACTTGATTGGTCACTTATTTCGTTCCAAGGAATTAAACCACAAATTATGAGGATTGGCAGCGTATAAAACAAGACAATTCTCCAAATAAAACTTTTAATAACCTTAGGTAAAATACGTTCAGCATCTTTTGCTTCGGTTACAGTTAATCCGATTAATTCAGAGCCTCCGTATGAAAACATCACAATTAACAGTGCCGAGATGATTGACATTGATCCATTTGGGAAAAAGCCTCCATGCTCTGTAAAGTTTTGCAAGTAATTCGACTGGTTACTTGGCGTAATTCCAAAGAGAATACTTGCTCCCAGAACAATGAATATCATAATCATCGCAATCTTAATACCAGCAAACCAAAATTCGAACTCCCCGTAATTTTTAACATTCATCATATTAATCCCAATAATTAAGACTGCACAGCCCAGACTCAATACCCAAAGCGGAATATTAGGAAACCAATATTGAAAAAAGCTCCCTGCTACAATTACTTCAATAACGCATACAGAGAGCCACATAAAACAATACAACCAACCTGTTACAAAAGACACCCGCTTACCAAAGGCTAGACGAACAAACCCTTTCATATTAGTATCTGGATAAGCAATAGCCATCTCTGCTATAGCCCCCATAACAACTAGAAGCAAAATCCCTGCAAACATATAAGTAAAAATAACACCTGGTCCTGCTAACGTTACGGTTTCAGCACTCCCTTTAAAGATTCCAGTCCCTATTGCTCCTCCCATTGCCATTAAACTTATATGTCGTGGCAGTAATTTCTTTTGAAGTGGTGAATTGCTTGATCCCATCGCTTATTCCCCCTCGATTCTATTAAATGAATCCCTTTCACTGTGCATTGAGAATATCTTTTTAAATGAATGATAGTTCTTTTCTTTCCAAGCATGAAGTAATGATTTGTCTTTTTAGTCAAATTTGTTAAAGTCTATTTCCCTAGTGGCTCCAGACAATATGAGATTGCAATGAATACTTGACTATTTGCTGGGTACTTTGTTTTCAATCATTCGCTACTTTAAAAAATCTAGTTTTTAAACACATATTAATATTGGCCTTCTTACTCTCCAACGTTCTCGTTCCTTTTACACATCACCTAATAACAGGGGGAGGACCCCCTGTTATCTGAATCTGTATGATCTTTAAGCTAATTCAATTGGCCATAACTTTGGGTTTTCAATCAGATATTTGAAGCGATTTGTAAAAGCTACAGCTGTAGCTCCATCCGCTACTCGATGATCAAACGCCATTGACATTGTCATCATTGAACGAATGACAATCTCATCGTTCTCATTTACAACAGGCATTTTTTTCGTCTTATGAAATGCAATTAATCCAGTTTCCGGATGATTAATGATTGGAGTTGCGCCAATACTTCCTAGAGGACCAACATTACTAACTGTAAATGTTCCTCCCCTCATATCATCCATTGTAAGCTTGCCTTCTTGTGCCTTTCTCGTTAACTCCTTCAGTTTTTCGTGAATTTGACTAACAGACAATCTATCAGCGTGGTGAATAACAGGTACAATTAGGCCTTCTTCTGTATCTGTGGCAATTCCAATATTATACTCTTTTTCTAAATAAATCACTTCATTTTCTTCGTCCAGCTTGGCATTAAAAACCGGAAATTTCTTTAATGCTACAGCAATAGCTTTAATAAAGAAAGCAGCTACGGAAATATTCATATTCATTTCCTTTAAATCATTTCGGTACGCAAGCAGTTCGGTTAAATCCGCCTCCTCAAACTGTGTAACATGAGGAATTGTATAAAGAGATTTTGTCATTTTTTTAGCAATTTGCTTCCGACGTCCCCTAAATGGCATTGTTTCTTTTACTTCCTTCTGTGTTCCTTGGTCTTTAATGTGGTGTTTTAATTCAACATCTTCTTCACTCACTTTAGAAGATGTTTCTTGTCTTTCTTCTAAAGAAGACCCTTCATCACGTTCTTTTACAAAGTTATGCACATCTTCTACTGTGATACGCCCTGATTTTCCTGTCCCTGTAACTTCATTAATATCTACACCAAATTTACGTGCCACTTTTCTTGTATAAGGTGCTGCAATGATAAACCTTCTTTCAGTCTCTTGCATAACAGGAACTGTTTGATTTAATGTTGTTGGTAACTCCTCTACTTTTTCAGAAGAAGGCTCTGATAATAGCTTCTCTCCTTTTGATTCTGCAGCCTTTCCTTCTTCTGTTTCTAATACAAGAAGTGTTGTACCAACTTCCACCGTATCTCCAGTGTCAATAATAATGCTCTTAACTTTCCCTGAGGCTGGAGAAGGAAGCTCTGCAACCATTTTATCTGTTTGAACTTCTAAAAGAGATTGGTCTACTGTCACCGTGTCCCCTGCCTTAACAAAATAATGAATAATTTCCCCTTCTGTCATTCCCTCACCAATATCATGAAGTTTTACTTCAACCACTGTTCATCCCTCCTAAAAATGCATCACTTTTTCAATTGCCTTAAATACTCGTTGAGGAGTTGGAAGATAATGCTCTTCCAATGCAAAGAACGGTACTGGTACATCAAACCCTGTTACACGTTCAATTGGTGATTTCATGTATAAAAAGGAAGTATCATTAATAATTGAAACAATATCGTTGCCCAAGCCGCCTGTTTCATGTGCTTCATGTACAATAACAGCACGGCCTGTTCTTTGAATTGATTCTGCTATGATATCCTTATCAATAGGATATAAAGTGCGCAAATCAATAACATCACACTTTATCCCTTGTTTTTCAGCCTGCTGGGCAGCGTTCATTGCAACAGGTACCATCGCTCCCCAAGTAATAAGAGTGACATCATTTCCATCTTTGAGCTTTCTTCCTTTTCCAATCTTAACGGTGTATTTTCCCTCTGGCACTTCTCCACGTGTAGAACGGTAAATTCTCATTGACTCTAGGAATAAAACAGGATCCGGATCTTCAATTGCTGCGATAAGCAATCCTTTTGCATCATAAGGAGAAGATGGACATACAACCTTGATACCAGGCATATGGGTGAATAAAGCTTCTACACTGTCTGAGTGAACTTCTGGAGCACGGATACCTGCCCCATATGGAGCACGAATAACCATTGGAACTGTATAATGGCCCATCGTTCGCATGCGAATACGTGATACATGGGTCATAATTTGCTCATATGCAGGATAAATAAACCCAAGAAACTGCATTTCTGCTACTGGTTTAAATCCATTGATAGCCATACCAATAGATGTACCAATAATTCCTGCTTCACTAAGCGGTGTATCAATAACCCTTCCTTCTCCAAATTGTTTCTGTAAGCCATCTGTAGCACGGAATACTCCTCCGTTTTTACCGATATCTTCTCCAAGCAAAAGAACTTTTTCATCCTCTTTTAGCATAGTAGACAAACCATCGGTTATAGCTTGAACAAGAGTTAACTGTTGGGTTTTTGCACCATGGACTTCTGCTAGTTTCTCTCTACTGATAGCCATCAATCTTCCCTCCCGTTTAATTGAAAATATTGTTCTTTTTGTTTTGTAATGGGCCATACTGGCTTTTCAAATACATAATCAAACAAATCATTTACATTCGGTTTTGGAAAGGCTTCCATTTCTTTGATTGCCTGCTCTACTTCATTTGTAACTTCTCCCATAATTTTCGCTACCCATTCTTCGTCCCACAAGTTGTTTTTCTTCATATAACGCTCCACACGAAGAAGAGGATCTTGAATCTCACGGATCCTATCACTATCTGATTGATTGCGATATTTAGTTGGATCATCTGCGGTTGTATGAGCCCCGTATCGCCATGTTATCGCTTCTATTAAAGTAGGCCCTCCTCCATTACGAGCCCGATCAAGTCCTTCCATTGTTTGAAAATAAACGGCAAAAACATCATTTCCATCAACTCGAATGCTTGGCATATCATAGGCAATTGCTTTTTGAGCAATTGTTTTAGAATTCATCTGTTTTTCAATTGGTACAGATATAGCAAAGCCATTATTTTGATTAAAAAAGATTACAGGAGCTTGAAATACGCTGGCAAAATTTAAACCTTCATGAAAGTCTCCTTCTGAAGTTGCTCCATCGCCAAAATAAGCAATCGCTGCATTTTTCGTCCCTTTTTTTTGTTCCGCCATCGCAGCGCCTGCCGCATGGGGAAGTTGAGTAGCAATCGGAACAGCAGGAGGAAATATCTTTTTTCCCGCTTCAGGCACACAGCCCTCAACACGACCATTCCAATATAAATACGTACGAGCCATATTGGCACCAAATGTCAGCGTAGCACCATGATCTCGATATGTAGGGAACACCCAATCATCTTTTTCAAGAGCCAAGGCACTTCCTACTTGAGAAGCTTCCTGACCTTCGAATGGAGCATATGTTCCAAGCCTACCTTGTCGCTGTAAACTAATAGCCTTTCGATCAAATGTACGAATTCGAACCATGTTATAGTAGAATTTCTTTACAAGGTCCTCTGTCATTCTCTCTTTATACTTTTCATCTGTTAACTGACCTTCTTCATTAATAATTTGGAATATTGGAAATTCTAATTTCATATCATCACCTCATTTATAAAAGTTTTTATTACTTGCGAATAGACCATTTAGGACGCTTTGTATGAGTGAAAAAGCTATTTTGCTTTCTACGTTCGTCTATACGCTTTTCACAAAAACGATTAGCTGCTTCGATAGTCGTGATATTATCCAGCTCAGCTTCCTTATAAATTTCTAATAATGATGTATAAATAGATTTTGTTTTCGTTAATACCCGCTCTTTATTATAGGTGTACAGTTCATCTGCTACTTGAATTAAGCCACCAGCGTTTACAATATAATCAGGAGCATATAAAATTCCTTTTTGTTTTAGCAATTTCCCATGACTTTCTAAAAGAAGCTGATTGTTGGCAGACCCAACAACTGCTTTTACTTTTAATTTTTCAATTGTTTCATCATTAATAACTCCCCCGAACGCGCAAGGAATAAAAATATCAGCAGCTACCGAATACACTTCATCTCCGCTTACAAAGCGGGCAATGCTTCCCACTTGCTTTGCACGTTCTTGAATCGCTTTTACTGCTTCTTGGTTGATGTCACTTACATATAAATCAGCACCTGCTTCAAGCAGTTGCTCCGCTACTTTGTAACCGACTTTCCCTAGGCCCTGAATGATATATGTTTTACCAGAAAGATCAGTTGTATTAAAAACCGCTTTATTTGTTGCTTTTAAACCATAAATAACTCCAAGAGCTGTTGGAATAGAGGAATCACCGCCTCCTCCATATGCTTCAGGAATACCAACAATGCAATTTGTCTCTTTTGAAGCATGGATGAAGTCATCTGTTGAAGTTCCCATATCTGTACCTGTATAAAAACGGCCATTTAAAGAATCGACGAACTGACCGAAAGATCTAAACATATTTGGTGTTTTATCCTTTGCTGGATCACCAATAATTACAGCTTTTCCCCCACCAAAGTCTACATCAGCAGCTGCACACTTATATGTCATGCCTTTAGATAAACGAAGCACATCTTCCAAAGCCTCATCCACAGTACGATAGGGGTGCATACGGCAACCGCCCAATGCTGGACCAAGTGTTGTATTATGGATAGCAATAATAGCTTTTAGATTTGTTTCTGGATCGTTACAAAAAATGATTTGTTCATGTTCATGTGTTCTTTCTAAAATAGTTTCCGTAGTTTGGACAGATTGCTTCATTGCATTCATCACTATACCTCCATTATGGCAACAATTATAATAGAAAACGCTTTCAAAAAAGATGAAATTTACACTTTTCAATTTCTAGGATGCAGTTTCTTTTCGAGCTCCCTTTTAGGAAGAATAACTTGTTTGACTTCTCCTACCCCAATTACTTCCTCTTCATTTCGCACCTCCACTTTAGTGGTAATGATGTTACTTTGAATGTTCTTTATAGTAGCCACAGCAGTTATAAGAGAACCTTCGGCTGTAGGGGCAATATGCTTCACAGATACAGCTCCACCAACGCCTTCTTCCTCTTCTTCTAAATAGGGTAAAATAATTTTTCTAGATGCCCATTCCATATGATAAACCATGGAAACCGTTGAATAAGCTGGGTGAACAACTTGCCCCTCAAACTGAGCAAACATCTCCTTTGTTACTCTATCAGTTACAATAGCAGTTTCTCCTACTTCTAATCCTTTTTTCATTCCTTCCCTCCTTCTTATCAAACCGAACAGTAGCTTATTTAAGAAAAAAGATTTTAACAGAGTGTCTTCAATAAATTCATAAAGTGGCTATTACCTAATCTTGATTGGTAAAATTGAACTTTCGCCAAGGCAATTACTATAAAACTATATTTATATCATTAAGGATAAGGTATAATTAAAGCAAATTATATAACAAAAAGAATATTTTTTTGATCACATGTGTTATATTCTGTACGAATTTTTGGTCATTTAACTTCAATTTAAAAGGGGAGTATATAGTGGATCAATTAGACATTCGCCTTCTTGAAATTCTTCAACTTGATGGTCGTATTACAATCAGTGAATTATCCAAAAGTTTATCTCTAAGTCGTCCTAGTATTTCTGAAAGATTAAAGCGCTTACAAGAAAAAGGCATTATCGAGGGATTTAGTGCACGCGTGGCTACTTCTGCAATTGGAAGGGATATCCTCGTATTTATCCAGCTAAGTGACCTACGAATAAAATCCTATTCAGAATTTGAGAAATGGATTTTAGAAAATCCTAATATTATTGAATGCCATCGATTAACTGGTTCTGTTAACTATTTACTGAAAGCTGCTGTTTCAAGTATGAAGCATTTAAGTCAGCTTATAGATTCCCTGCTTCCGTTTGGTCATGCTAATACATCTATTGTCCTTTCATCACCTATTCCTTTTAAATGCATTGTTCCTGATATAGCTCATCAAGAATAAGAGTTCTTAAAAGTATCGGAAAGAAAATCTAAAAATTCTTCCGTACTTCAGAAAAAATAACAAGTTAGGGCATCTTCCCTTAACAATTTTCAATTGTAAAAAAGCAAAATAAGATAGTGATACTTCCATACTTAAAGCCCAGTTTTAGTTCTAAAATGCCAATAGTAATAACTTAGAAAATGCACCAAATCATAATGATTTGGTGCATTTTCTCTACAATAATTCAGAATTTCTTATATCATCATATTGCGATACATTCTTCATTTAAAACGATTATGGTAAATAAATAACTCTTCTTACTCAGTTATTATCAAAAGCCGTAATGCGTTACTCCCCCATCTACAAATAAATTCTGTCCTGTTATGTAGCCTGCTCCATCTGAACAAAACATAATAACAGGTGTAATCAATTCTTCAAGATTTCCTAATCTCTTCATAGGGGTACGATTTTCTATTATTATTCTAAAGTCCTTATTATCTAAAGCTTCTTCATTCAAGGACGTTTTAAAGAACCACGGACTTATTGCATTTACTGTTATCCCGTCCTTAGCCCATTCATTTGCTAACTGACGTGTTAGTTGAACAACTCCAGCTTTACTTGGTCCATATGGAGTTCCAGATGATAATGTTAAAGAAGAAGCAACAGAAGCTATATTAATAATTCGGCCCCATTTCTGTTCCACCATATGCTTTCCAATAACTTTTGAGAGCAAGAAAACAGATTTAAAGTTCACATCTATTACAGTGTCCCATTCTTCTTCTAACAGCTCGAAGCTCGTCTTTCTCACGCTTGTTCCAGCATTATTAATTAAAATATCAATTTTATGAAATTGCTGAAGAGCAAAATCAACAGCTTCTTGGATAGAGGAACTGTTCGTTACATCGCACACAATCGGTAAAGTTTTTCTTCCTGTCTTTTCAGCAATAGCATCAGCAGCCTCCCCAATCTCACCTTCCGTTCTTGCTAAAAGGATAACATCAGCTCCAGCGCTTGCTAATCCTTCAGCTATTGTTCTTCCTATTCCTCTTCCCGCCCCTGTAACAAATGCGACTTTACCTGTTAAGTCAAAATTTGCTTTCAATGTGTTACTCCCTCCAATATTCTGCGTTTATTATGTTCCCTTTATGAGCTCCGTTAAAGACCTCTTACATAATATTTACCCTTTAAATTCTTTCATGCTAACGTTTATCCTTTTCTTTTTACTTGAGCCAGTTATAAAATAAAGACAAAAAAACTAAGCAAGGAAATAGTGCATTGCTTAGCCTTTTGTCTTTGTATCTGTCTATATCAACTAACTTATACTCAACTCATGAAGTTCCTCAATATTTGGCAAGGCAGCTATTGCTCCTATTTTCGTACAAACATGAGCCCCCACTTTATTGGCAAAAGAAATAATTTCATACAGTTGTTCAAAATTCATATGGACATCTTCAAGATTTTCCTTACCTGCTAGTTTATATAATGTTGCTCCAACAAAGGCATCTCCTGCTCCTGTAGAATCAACAGCAACGATTGGAACGCTTTTAATAAGCTCTGCCCTCTTCCCATTAGATAGAAGCGTCCCCTTTTTACCTAGAGTAACGGCAACAATTTTAGCACCAAGGCCATGAAGAACATTAATACCTGCTAGATTATCTATAGTGTCTGTAATAAGGTGTAATTCCTCTTCGCTTACTTTAACAAAGTCACTTGAAGAGATAGCTACTTTTGCAAGATCTACAAACTCATCTATTCTCCCTCTCCACAAATCCATACGAGAATTTGGATCAAACGAGGTGAATATTCCATCCTCATTAGCTTTTTTCATAAGTGTTAAATATGTCTCTTGAAAAGGATTTTCTAATAATGCTGTTGCAGATCCAAAGTGTAGAATCTTAGCACTATCTATTTTATCTTGATTAATATCATCTATTGTGAGCAACGCATCTGCTCCTCTATGGAACATGAAATCTCGCTCTCCATCGTTTGTTAAAGATACAAATGCTAGAGTTGTTATTGCTTCCTTGTCCATCACAAGCATTGAAGTATCTACATTGAGATTCTCTAATGTTTGTTTTAAAAAGTAGCCAAAAGAGTCATCCCCTACCTTTCCACTAAATAAGGCATCTCCACCTAGCTTAGCAATGGCAGCAGAGACATTAGCAGGGGCACCCCCAGCATTTTTTAAAAACTGTTTTCCTCTTGTTAAATCAACATCAACATCTGTACAAAAGAAATCAATTAATAGCTCTCCAATACAAACAACTGATGCTTTTTTCTTTACGGTGTTTTGCATTTTATCACTCTCATTTTATTTTTTGACTTTAAAAAGGCATAACATATGTTTCTTCTTATTTATAGGAAGGTCTTTGATTTAACTCTTCTATCATCTTTTTATACTTCTTCTCATTTAAAGGATAGAAACAAATAATAATAATGGACAGTAAGATAAATACTCCTGGCACTAATGCATTCATATTTTTAATAGCATCTAAAGAATTAATGGTTTGTTCTGTATTTGCTACATATCCGTTCCTTCCTAAATAAAGCGCTGCAAACGATCCAGCTAAGGCAACCCCTAGTTTATTTGTAAAACTCATACTAGAGATTACTACCCCATCTGCTCTTACTCCTGTTTTCCATTCTGCATAATCTACGCAGTCTGCAACCATCCCCCAAGCAAGTGTATTCAGAGGGGTTGTAAAAAAGCCTGAAGCAAAGAGTAAAATAAAGATTAAGGTGAGAGACGAATATGATGTAAACTGCAATCCAGCATAAGTAAACAACGATAGTGCTGCTGTTACGATCATAACTTTCTTTCTTCCCCATCGATCAGAGAAGTACGGAATAAATAAATTACTAATTAAAGCTGCTCCGAAAAATAATAGTGTTCCCATAAATACTAAATCTTTACGATCAACATTATACGTAAAGTAGTACACCATTGTACTTAACTTAATATTAAATCCAATTGCAAAGGCTAAAAAGGACGAAGCTAGAATAAGTAATGGTTTATTTTTAAATAATACTGATAACATTTTCTTAATACTGTGTTTCTTACTTTTTTTCGGTGCAACTCTCTCGCGGACCGTAGAGAAACTCATAAGATTTAGAACAATACTTACTGCTGCATAAATGATAGCTGTTAATTGAAATCCAACGGCTTGATTCTCTCCTCCTAAGGCGTTCGCAAGTGGCGTTGCACATGAGATAGACAGAAGGATTCCAATATAAACAAGAATCATACGCGTTGTTGTTAATATTGTTCTTTCTTGGATGTTATTTGTGATGCGCCCTGTTAAACTGTTAACAGGGATTGTTTGCATACTAAATGTCATCCCTAATAGGATATACGTAATATAAGCATAGGCTATGTTTCCATTTGCTCCAAAGTTCGGTGTTGTAAAACATAGTACAGTGAATAACCCAAAAGGAATGGAAACCCATAATAAATATGGTCTTGCTTTTCCCCATCTTGTATTTGTTTTATCTAAAATGACACCCATTATTGGATCAAAGATAGCATCTAGTACACGCACAACAATAAATAATGTTGCAATAACCCCTGGTGAGATTCCACCAATATCTGTGTAATAAAAAAGTAGATACGCATTCACAAATTGAAAGATAATATTGTAGGACATATCCCCAAGTCCATACCCAAATCGTTCTACCCATGATAAGCGAGAATTTGAATAAGACAGCTTCTTATTCGAATTTTCTTCTATTGCGGTTCGTTCTCTCTCTATCATAACTACACCCCTAGAATCCGTTTTCATTGTTATGTGTTGTGATGCAGATTAAAAGATATTAATCTGCACGTCTATTTCTCTTTTCTATTTATTGATTTGGATACACAACAATTTTTAAACATTCATTTTTATGGTTGAGTGCTCGTTCCATAGCTTCCATCGTATCCTCTAGTCTATATCGATCAGTAACTAATTTTTTAGCATCAACTACCCCTGAAGAGAGAAAATTAATTCCTTTTGGATATGTGTTGGCATAACGAAAGATACCATAAATATCAACTTCGTTATCTGCAATAAATGGAATATTAAGAGGAATTTCATTTTGAGCAGGCAGCCCTACAATTGCAAGTCTTCCACCACGTCGTAAGGAAGAAAGAGCAGATTGAAGAGCAGCTGGGTTTCCCGCTGTTTCCCACGCAACGTCTACGCCCTTGCCACGTGTAATCTTGCTAATCTCATCCATAGGGTCTTGTTCTGCAACATTAATTGTATGTGTTGCTCCCATTTCTTTTGCCGCTTCAAGTCGTAATGGTTCTAAGTCTGTTACGATAATTTGACTTGCCCCAACTGCTTTAGCTGCCGCAACAGCCATCAAACCAACTGGTCCCATTCCCATAATAGCTACTATCTCGCCTGCTTGAAGCTTTGTTCTTGCTGCTGCATGAATTCCTACTGAAAAAGGTTCAATTAAAGCTGCTTCTTCATATGAAAGGGTATCTGGAATTTGAAAAACAAAGTCCTGTCTCATTTTTATATATTGAACAAATGCCCCATCAACAGGAGGAGTTGCTAAAAACTCTACATCTGGACAAAGATTATATCTTCCTTCCTTACAGGCTTCACATGTCCCGCAAGTAACACCAGGTTCAACTGCAACACGATCCCCAACTTTCACCCTATTAACATTAGCTCCAATAGCGGCCACTTCTCCTGCGCATTCATGGCCAAGAATAATTGGTTTTTCTACTTTATAGTGACCAATTCGTCCATCTGTATAGTAATGTAAATCAGAACCACAAATTCCAACAGCCATTACTTTAACTAAAACCTCATCATCCTTTAGTTGTGGCACTGGTAAAGTTTCAATCCGAATATCTCTTATACTATGCATAACCGCTGCTTTCATTGTTGTAGGTACATTGTTAGTCATCATCATTTTCCTTTCTAATAAAAGAGTTAAGAATGTGGATCCCTTTTCTATATAACACTCTTCATTTCTCAAGTTGACTATCATACTCCCTAGAATTATGATGTAAGTGCATACATTTTGGAATCTGTATTATACAATTTCATTGTATATATCTATCTAGTTGTACAGTAGCTTTTTACACTGTATAAAAGTACAGCCACACTGTACTTTTCATCTTATAACCAAGACAGGAGTGGGCGATATGGCTGAACTTGAACGGCATGAGGAGTTTGCCGCCTTGCTATCAAAGGGTGTTAAGTCATTAAAGCATCACCCTAATTACAAAATAAAAAGAAACAGAAGTGAGAGCGCCTCTCTAGGTCAATCTTATTTAGATAAGATTGCATATCAAATAGGTGTTTCTTCTAACACCATTAAGAGTTGGATGGGGCAAATGGGTTTGAAATATATTCCCGGACGGATAGATGATGGAAAACTTTTTGGAATCTTGTGGACTATTATTAAGGAAGAGTATATGAACAAAGAATGGTTCACAAATGTATTAGCAACAACTTCAATTCCTACTATTACACCACCAATTCCGATTTGGGTAGCTTCTTGTTTTAGGAAGGCAAAGATATTGAGAAATGATTCTTCATTTGGTCCACCAAATGAAGGAGAAATCAACGAGGTTATTTCTAAACTATTTGATTCCCATCCCTCTCATCCAACGTCTGAGATAAAGGAAGAACCGTTAATGCATAACTTGCCTACCCGAGGATCAGGACAATTTATTGGTCGTCACCAGGAACTAGAAGTTATTAGACAATGGATTCATTCCCCTTCCCCCGTTTGTCTTATTGCCGGATGGGCAGGCATGGGTAAAACTACAATAGCCCTTGAAGCCGCATATTTATGTATTGAACAGATAAACAGAAACCAGGAATGGCCTGTATTTAAACATATTATTTGGATTAATGGCGATTGGAAAGGATTAAGTTTTAATGACTTCTTAGATACGATTGCCTACCAACTAGGACGTGCAGAGCAAATTGACAAATCTATTGCAGAAAAACGCCTTGTTGTCCGGAATGTCTTGGCCATTTATTCTCAACAACAGCCTCTACTTCTTATTGTAGACAGTATCGACACAGCTGAAAGTGAGATTTATGAATTTGTCATGGGCCTTCCTCAAGGAGTGAAGGTCATTTTAACCGCTCGTGAAAATTTAAATCAAAAATATAAAGCAGGCTTTTTAGAAATAAATACGATTCAACTAAAAGGGTTTGAGGAAGGGGAAGCATCGGATTTTTTCTCTTATGAAATAAGTCGACATCTCCAAACTTACCCTTCCTCAACCAAAAAAACAAAGATAGAGCAATTATTAAATATTCCTTTAAATGTTCAAAAGGAGCTTATTTTAGCTACTGCCGGCAATCCTAAAGCACTATCACTTAGCATTGCTTATATTCTAGATAATAATATCCCTGTTGAACAGCTTATCCAAAAAATAAGAAATGCCGGTTACTCTCTTGTTGAGCTATTTGACTTTTTATTTGGCAGTACATGGGACAAGTGTAATGAAGATACTCAACGGCTTTGGCAAGTGCTCTGTTTCTTTCATAGCCCCCCTGACGAGAAAAGTTGGGCTACAGCCGCTGGATTGGACTCTCGAAAATTTCATTATGCTGTTGAGAGGTTGCGAACTCATGCTCTTGTACAACAGAATTATATTGGGGATAAACCACATTATTTAGCACATCAAACAGTAGTAACTTATGGTAAACAACATTTAGATGCTGATGAGGATTTTGAGAAAAACTCAAGAAAGCGTTGGAGTCAGTATTATATTCAATATTTAGATACTCATTTAAAGCGCGAACAACCACAATTCATATATTGGAGTTACTTACTTGGTCGGGATTTAGAGGAACTTAAACAAGAATGGCCCAATATTTTAAAAGCCTTAGAATGGGCAAGTAAACATGCTGAGAAAGAATTAGTAATGAATTTAATACTCCGTCTCAGTCATTTTCTAAGTCGCGTTAATCTACCGCTAAGAATTCAGTATGGATTAGAGGCTGCTGATTACGCTCATCAAATGAATGATAAGATTTCTGAGGCTTTGATTCGAATTGATATTATTGGATGGGCGCTTATGGAAGTAAATAAATTAGAAGAAGCATATAGCCAAATAGAAGAAGGACTCCTCATATTAAAAGCAACAGATGAGATCCATCAAGAAGCGCACGATCTTAAGATTTGGGGACTTGCCTTAAAAGCAAAGTTTTTTTTAAAAACGGACCGGATAAAAGAAGCAAAGAACATATTAAAGAAGATATGTAGTGTCCCTGTTATACCTGTCATCAAACATCGTGTTTTATTAATGCAAGGAGATTTTTGTTTACTGACTAAAAATTATAAAGAAGCTATTCATTTTTATGAATTAGCAAATGAAAAGAGCATGTTATACGGAGGCGAAAAAACGATTGAAGCATACTTCAACCTAGGATTAGCCTATATGCATTGCGATTTCTATGAAAAGGCAGAAAAAATGTTCAATAACCTTCTTTATAATCAAAATAAACCAAATCAAATTGAGCTTATCTACTGCTATTATGGCAAAGCTCAAATACTTGCTCGAAAAAGAAAGTACAAGGAAGCATATGATTTAAATGAAAAGGTCATTAATTTAATTCACTCATGGGAACCAATTATTAATATCCGCCAGGAAGTAGAAGAATTTCATAAATCAATGAATGAGAACTTACTAAAAAATACAAATATAAGGGATGGCATCTAGCCATCCCTTATATTTGTATATTAAACATTCTTTATTGGATTGATTCCCAGCGCGCAACCTCTGCCTTCACTTTCGGGGCCACTTTTGTCCCTAGAAGCTCAATGGCTCTCATAACATCTTCATGTGGCATTGTCCCAACCGGAACATGAAGCATAAAGCGTTCTATCCCAACCTCCTTACGCAGATGAATAATTTTCTCCGCTACTGTATCTGCATCCCCTACGTAAAGAGCTCCTTCAAAGCTTCGGGCCGCATCGAAGCTTGAGCGGTTATAAGGTCCCCAGCCACGTTCTTTTCCAAGCTTGTTCATCGCATATTGTGTAGGAGGAAAAAACTTATCAGTAGCTGTTTCTGTATCATCTGCAATAAACCCATGAGAATGGGAAGCCACTTTTAATTTGGATGAGTCATGACCTGCATGTTCTGCTGCTTTTTTGTATAGCTCCACAAGCGGAGCAAAATGAAGCGGGCTGCCCCCGATAATCGCCAACACAAGTGGAAGTCCGAGAAGCCCTGCCCTTATAACAGACTCTTGGTTTCCTCCACTTCCAATCCAAATTGGTAACGGTTTTTGGACAGGCCTTGGGTAGACACCTAAATTCTCAATAGCTGGTCTATGCTTTCCGCTCCATGTAATCTTCTCAGACGTTTGTAGCTTTAAAAGCAAATCTAGCTTTTCATCAAACAGTTCTTCATAATCTCTTAAATCATAACCAAAGAGCGGAAATGACTCAATAAAAGACCCTCTTCCTGCCATAATCTCAGCACGCCCATTTGAAATGCCATCAAGCGTTGCAAAGTCTTGAAAAACGCGAACAGGATCTACTGAGGAAAGAACAGTAACAGCACTTGTTAAGCGAATATTATTGGTCTGTGAAGCCGCTGCTGCCAATATAACAGCAGGAGAAGAAGAAGCATAGTCTTCACGATGATGCTCTCCTACCCCAAATACGTCTAACCCAACTTGATCTGCCAGAACAATTTCCTCTACTACTTCTCGAATCCGTTGTGCATGACTAATTACTTCTCCTGTTTTTACATCTGGAGTTGTTTCTACAAAGGTACTAATTCCTATCTCCATTTATCTTATCCTCCTTCAGAATTACGGCCTTTATGATTGATATTTAAAAGGAAAGTCTTCTATCCCTTCATGCAAGGCTTTTTCCCATTGCGAAAATTGTGTGATCGGCACGTTCCCCCAGAACTGTAGTCCAGACATTTCAAATGAAACACTAATAAAGTATTGATCCCCTTTCTCTTCGCAACCATACCAATGAGGGAAATCAACGTAATCTCTTAAATAACATGGCAAGCTCTTATATATCTTCCCTAGCATTTCATATGTCTCTTTATTAAATTGGTATTCATCTACCATATATACTCGTTCAAATTCTAATATATCGTCTATAACTTTGTAGCAATTATTGTAATAATGTTCATCTTCTATAATTTTGCTCATCACCGTTCTTCTCCTTATGTTATTTAGCCTTTATATTATCTTGTCCATAAGCTCCAACAACTGAATTTACAGACCTTACAAGTAGCAATAGCTTATATGTATTGGAAAGAGTATTTATAGTTTCTGTACTTGTCCTAAATAAAAGTAAAATGTATTTTGCCTTTCTACTTTTGTGCATTCTAATTAACACTATAATCTCAATAATAATGCCTTAGGTGTCAATAAAAAAGAAATATACTCACGATAACTTGTAGTTAGAGAAACAGCGGCTAGTTTTTAATACCATTGCATATATTGTTAAAAAAGAGAAATTTATTTAAATAAACAAAAAAACCCTTCCTCAGAGATCCGAGAAAGGGTTTTGCAAAACGTAAAATTAACGTTTTGAGAACTGAGGTGCATGACGATCGCCTTTAAGACTATATTTTTACGTTCTTTTATTTATATATTAAATATAAGGAAGTAGTTTTCTTAACCTATAACTAAGTACATATTGCTCTATACCTTAATTAGCTGTGCAAACTTCCCCTCAGCCAAGGACGAGGGCGATAGGGACCAATGGGGATTTGGATTAGACTGGTCTTTCCTTGTTGATCTATTTTATAGAGTTCATCACTCAAATTCGCGTCAAATCCAAGAAGCGGGTGCCCTCCCATCCCGAGAGCTTGCGCAGCCAAAAGCAATCGTTGCACGAGCATGCCTGCTTCCATCTGTTGGATTCGATAGCCCCTGTATCCTAGTTCTGTTTTATAGAATTCCTTGTCACCAACCACATGCAGGCAAAGTGGTACCTGGAGCAAATTCACATTATCCAGAGACATTCCAGTCTGTAAATGGAGTCGATAGTCTCCTGGGCATATTTCTCTTAACAAGTGTTCTGTGCTGTCATAATAGTACGCCCCATTTGTAATACCTTCAACATTATATAAACAGCTATAAATTGTTACACGAGAGTCGTTACTCCTATATGCTTCATCCAAATCATTCCGGTATGAAAAAGAACCCGTTGCTTCTAGAAGAAGGGTAGCCAATTGTTGTTGACTCACCCTCCCCAAAACGAAATCCATGTCGGGAGAAAACCGATTTCTGCAGGCCTCAGCCAAATCATATGACAAGGGCTCTATATGAGGCAATGCCACCGCGGAATCCATACGTTCCGCAGCTCCCCTCTCCCCGATCACTCGAAATGACCATGTGGAATCCAGCTTAGAAGCTGCGTTCATCGCAGTTATCATCGGATACTCTTTGACATTAAGTGATCGCTCGAGATATTCTGGTTGAATCGCTGGCAGCTCTTGTCTCAATTCCTTCGATATAACATTTTCGCATAGATTCCTTCCGTTAGTAGACCAGATGGTGACTTCCACCGATAATGGGATTACACTATATACGCTCTCCTTCTGTTCGGATAGTCCAAGCAGATGATTGATTGCGGTATCAAGAAATTGAAAGTACACCCCTGAGGCAAAGCCAAACCGTTTCGCTACCTCCATTAACTGTCCAATCAGCACACCAGCATCCAATCCTTGGAGTCGGTATGCAAAATTGTTGTATTTAAAAAAATTTTTCCAGAACATGGTTGACACAAAGACAGTACCAAAACACGAGGAGATGTCACACCGATTTCCTAGTGCCTTGGCTAAATAGGAATCGAAATTCCCTTCCCGCAACAATACCAGGCTATGGTGTGCTACATCATAATAGTAGACTCCATCAGGGAGTCCCTCTACCTTCAAATACACGTACAATTCGTTAGGGTATAACGCCCCACCAGAAGGAGCAAACCGTCGATACGACTGCAAAGGGTAGGAATCTTGCTCTGGGGAATCCATTGGAAAGACTGATTGGCTCAATTGAGTAAAACCGAATACATACCAGAGAAAATGACCAACTCTATTAAGGTCCAGTCTTGCGGGAGGTTCTCCTCCAGTAAGCGTCAGCGGTACTTCCGTGGACAATGGAACAACCGGTAATCCACGGTAGAGTTTATATGCAAGCGGTGCATCCTCCCAATCCGCTTCCCAGTTCGGCTGATTTGCCTTATCAATATCAAAATGCAGATTGTGCAGAAATTCTTCCAGACTCATCCTATACCTCCTAATCACTGCTTATGGAAACGGATGCGGATGTGGATTGAGCTGTCCTGGTGTCAATGGTTTATTCGTATACCCAAGCTCCATAGGGACTCGAAATATCCTCTCAAGCCCTGTCAGGCGGGTAAGGTGATGCCCAAATGTCATCGGCAGCATTCCCGGAATCAGTACTTTTACGCAATACAAACCGTTTCGTATCGTTTCCGGTGTCGTCTGGTCTACTATAACTACATCAAGGTTTAACTGACGGAACACCTGAAGGATGTCTTGCAAATCATCGGTAAGATCCGTATGATTCGACTTCCACTTAAACTCCTCTTTAAAAGATTGCATTGGGCCATTGTCGTCAAGCAAAAAACTTAAGCGCTCTTCTGCTTGCGGCAAACCATACAGCATGCCGTGGTCATCCATCTGCCGAACCAGAGAAGAATCATGCAGCATTCTTTCATACTCTTCCTGGTTCGCCTCAAATTTTTCATCAAGGTTCAGCATCATGCCAGCAAGCTCGTGAACTGCGCTTTTCACCGCCCTTACCGGATCCAGATGAGCTCCGGCCGCACAGATAAGATTCAATCCCTTTTCCTTTTTGTTTTTAGCAATCGCCCAAATACTTGGAATCCCGTGTTCCATCGTGGAGTTATACAAATACAAATCATACCCAGCGACCACTCGCATCCTTTCGACCATTAATTCCAACTCCTGGTCGTCAGCTGTAAAAGGATCCAGTCGCGGAAGGTTCAGCTTCGCATACCAAGTCATCAGGAATGAATCACGCTCGACCACTTCCATAATCCCGTAGAAAATGGCCTCCTCTAAACTTCCTCCTAACGCACATCCATTGGAAGTTTCATAGACAAAGCCTTGTGACCCACATCCAACACTGTAATAGGCAAGGAGCTCTGGAACTAGGATGGGACGCTCTTCTAGCAACGAATAACCCCATACCCAATTAATAGAACGATCAGGATCAAACGATTTAAATGGAAAACCAGGTTGCGCATATTGTTCTTTTGCGTGTATACCTACCTTCAATGGATTGAGCGCTTGATTTTCCAGGTTACGAAAACTATCATGGATTACTGTCCGTTTGCCACGTGGTTCTAAACCACAGTGCCGCTCCAATCCCTCTAAAATGGCTGTCAACACACTTTCTGCGTATGAATGAGTCCTGCCAGCTGTTCCCTCGTCCCCAGCAAACATAGGGAGATTGACACTCGCATCAGCAAATGGAGTCACTAGGTCATACATTTTACTATTCAAAAGGCCGGTACGATTATCCAAATAGTCTTTGACAATCATTTTTTTCATCTCATCCAACTGACGGCATCGGAAAATTCCGGAATCTATTTTTGGACTTGGCTGCAGTGAAATTCGGGCTAATGTCTGTGAATCGTCGGGTAATTGACCACAGACTGGACACAACGGGTTGGGCAGAAAAGAATGCCATGAGCTCTTCATTGTTTTCAAGTCAATTATATATATCTTACCTTCCGAATAAGCTTGATCGCCTTGTAATAAATTCTGTACCTCAACTCCAATCAGGTAAGCCATTTGCAAAAGTCCGGGACTTGAAGCCCACGGGTCACTTCCCCTTCCTCCAGTCGCAGCCAGCCTCTGTTGCACCTCCCACATCTCTGTGCGGTCACGTCCTCCCATGAGACGTCTCATGTCCGCACATTGAGAGCAACCTGCTGCACCTGGTCGTACAAGCGGGCCAACTACACCTTCGCCAAATGAAACGAAGCCTCTAAGCCAGGGAGTACCCGTCTTTCGTAACACTTCTTCCGCCTTTTGATGAACAGAGGGTTTCCACTCGTCATCCAAAAAAAGGACCAAATCAGTATTTCTTGGAACTCCTTCCTCAAAATTGGATTTACGAATAACTAGATGATATGCCGACAGTTCTTCACTTACACGGTCCGCCAGCATCCCTTCTCCGACAACCAACACGAAGGAACTCACTGTGATTCCTCCTCTCGCAGCAAAACACCAAACACTCCGTTTAGTTGCTCTTTAAAAACAGGTTCGAGCCTTAATTCAAATACCGAGACCCTTTTTCCATTCCGTTTCAATATTTCCATAGCTCCCTGTAGGATGTCCGTTTGTATCCTCTCTTCACACGCAGGAATGCTAAGACTAACCGGCATTTTCTCTTCCAAAAGTACGGACGTTACCTCACAGGCTAGTTCATTAGAAGAATCCGATTTGTTTTGTACTTTGATAAGTGCCTGCTGTAATGTCTTCTGTAACGCCATTGTTATATTTAAATCTGCACTACCATACCATCCATCTTTTGTACCTACCCACACTACAGGAAAGCCGTACACTTCCTTCCCTATTCCGATAATTGGTGCTCCTTGTATCGTAGTCAGTGCTTCTAAATAGAACCGGGATCTCTCATCTTCTATAAAATTTAACTGTACTCGAGAAACAGAATACTTCTGATTAAGTTGTTGCTTGCTAAGCTCCTCTGCCAAACACTTTTGCAACCCACGGCCAACACCTTCCACAAACGATTCACCCGCTCCAATCCCGACAATTTCCTCCAGTCCTACTAAACTTCCATCAACATTTTTATTTAGCGGCAGAGTATTAACGATCAAATTAACCATTCGCGACGCATACGTTTCAATCCCAGTTAGTCCCGCTTCTCTTCGTGCCTCCTCATGAGTTAGACCTGAACAGATAGTGTCTCGCATCAACTCAGCTGGTCCCTCCGACAACGGGTCGACTGCCTGAACGCGGCACTGAGCTAATGGAAGCTGCTTTAAATCCTCCTCCCCCCAAATATGGAAAATTCCCGATTCCTCTGATGTCAACTGGTTGAAATAAAGAAGTGATTTACTTGAATCAACTTTCTCTAAGACTACTTGGAGCCGGCTTCCGACATCTTCAACCCATTCTGCAGATATACTCCTTGTTACCAGGGGATGAGGCAAAAATGAATGCCAGTCTCCCTCCAATGTATCCAAATCCAGAAGAAAAAACCTATTCTTCTGTTCCAATTCCATGACACCTGTAACCTCTTTAAACAATTCAAACACGATCACATTAGCTAACAACGATCCCGGGGTGACAGAGAAGGCAGGGGATTGCTCATTTTTAGATAAGACAGAATGATGTAAACGGCGCCATGCTGTTTCCCAACACACCTCGGAATCTGGATGTACTAATGGACCTGCTAAACCTATCTGTTGAAAGCATATAGCGGGGAGAAATATTTTCTTCTCTTCCCTGCAAATTGCATGAAGATGTCTAAGTTTCTCTAGCTTCCCCTCTTGACTCACATACAAAATTGAATCAAAGGGCTGCACTATCTCTCGCCAATCCTCCTTCTTTTGTGGAACCTCCTTTAAGTCAACCTCCGGATCTATTTTTCGTGCATGTTCCACGAGTTCTTTTAACCTCTGTCTATTGGTCGGAACCTCGTCTGTAATTAGTACTTGGATCTTAGTCAAACCCGATTCAATCAACGAGGAAACCAATGAATTTAAAATAGGACCAGAGCCAACTGCAAGCACTTTGCCCTGACGAAAAACTTGAAAACGGGCCGCCCCAGAACCAACTAAATTGTCCACAAATTCAATTTGTGATGCATGCTTTTTAAGATGATAATCCGACAATTGATGCGGAAGGTCCTGGCTTAAATCTCGAACATACCCATTCGTATACAGCACTTCTGCAATTTCATATATGCGGTCCCGGTATGGGCCAGGCAATCCATTAGTCAAATTTCCTAAAGTATACTCCCCATTGAACATCGGTAACAACTTTTCAACCCACTGATCGATCCCACTTCCTTCAATACGGAATGAACTTAAGTTGTTTCGAAAATACACACCTCTGTTTGGTTCAGGGAGATAAAACGTGTCCCTTTTTACTTTCAGACGCATAGAAGGGTTCAAATTTGCCATCTCTCTCCTCCTTACCCCTTGTAACCATAAATGTTCAATATCATTACCACTACCATCGTATGTATAGCAATTTGTCCGTTATGTCTTATCTTATAGAGAAAGACCCCTGCAACAATGCAGGGGACCTTCTCAACATAGAAAAATAAACTATTACCGGCTTAGCTGCCGCCACCACAACGGCCACCGCCGCATCTAGAGCAACGTGAGCAACGAGCGCAGTTATAGCAGTTAAAGCAGTTAAAACAACGGAAGCAACTAAAGCAGTTAAAACAGTTAAAGCAACTAAAGCATCGGCCAAAACCAACCCCCACACCAACGAATTGTCGATCCTGATCAGTATAGTATTGATTTTGATCCCAAGGGACTGCCTGAGTCGCTTGGAAATCATCAACATTCAACATTTGAAGTTCACTTTGAAAATCATTCATTTTCTTTTCCTCCTCAAATAAATTAACAAAGGGTGCCAGAAACTTGAAATGAAAACAGTCGAGTTAAATCGAAAAAAAACTGTATACTAAATGAATACATTACATATTTCGAATACTCTTCAACAAACTATGTACAATAGATGGGTATTGTTACTGATACAAAAGCCTAATTTAATGGAACCGGAAAAAAACGTTCAAAACGCAAACAGGACGATTATAAAAACAAAAAACCGCCTGAATCGGCGGCTGAATCATCAGAACTAGTGTATTATTTTTGGACATTTATATACTCAACACTTACCTTTATCAGCGACTTTATTTTCTCCAATCGACAGCCCCGTGATAAATATAAGCATAATCATTTCACCAAACCATTGGATGCTTTGGAGCCTCGTATCGAACCAAGTGACTGAAATGATAATGACGGTTGAAGCCTCTACACTTGATAAAATACTCGTTTCCACCGTGCTAATATCCTTCTCAGTAAAGTTTGACTCTTCCATGTTAAATAAAAGTTCCTTTGTAGCTGTGAAGTACGTTTTTTTCCTTGTTTTATTACGTAAAATTTCTATTAAAAAATACATTAAAAGTATTATTATCTGAAACAACTGTTGAAACAAAAGGTATGACTATGACTGAATTGCATGAGATTACAGGAATCTCTCAGAATGCTTTGAGCCTTATTGCAAATGGTGAAAATAATGGGGATTCAATTTAATACATTAGATAAAATACTAGAAGCAACTAATTCCAACGTTGGAGAACTTATTGAACATGGTGAGGAATTATATTCTCTTTTTATCAAATCAAAAGATAACAACAGCAAAAACCCTAATTTCTTAAATTAGGTATTTATTTTATATCTAAATAAATAAATAAAAAACCCTTTCCCGAAAATCCGAGAAAGGGTTGTAAAACGTTGATATATAAGAAATATTAACGTTTTGAGAACTGAGGTGCACGACGAGCGCCTTTAAGACCGTATTTTTTACGTTCTTTCATACGAGCGTCACGAGTTAATAGACCTTCAGGTTTTAGTGTTGCACGATATTCTGGGTCTGCTTGTAATAGTGCACGAGCGATACCGTGGCGGATTGCTCCAGCTTGACCAGTGAATCCTCCACCGTTTACGTTTACTAATACATCATAGTTCCCAAGAGTTTCTGTTGCAGCAAGAGGTTGTTTTACAACTTCTCTTAGTGCTGCAGATGAAAGATAGTTCTCGATTTCACGACCGTTAACAACGATGTTTCCGTTACCTGGTACTAGACGTACGCGAGCAACAGAGCTTTTACGACGACCTGTTCCGTAATATTGTACCTGTGCCAATATAATTCCCTCCTTACGTATTATCCGCGAAGTTCATAAACTTCTGGTTTTTGTGCTTCATGTGGATGAGTGTCTCCTGCAAACACATGTAATTTCTTAAACATTTGACGACCTAAGCTACCTTTTGGAAGCATTCCACGGATTGCTAGTTCAAGCATTTTCTCTGAATAGTTAGTACGCATTTCAAGAGCCGTGCGAGATTTAAGTCCGCCTGGATGTTGGCTGTGACGGTAGTAAATCTTGTCAGTCAATTTTTTACCTGTTAATTCGATTTTTGCTGCATTAAGAATGATTACATGATCACCAGTATCAACGTGTGGTGTGTAAGTTGGTTTATGTTTCCCGCGTAGAATAGAAGCAACTTCGCTAGCAAGACGACCTAAAGTTTTACCTTCTGCGTCAATTACAAGCCATTTGCGCTCTACTTCACTTGCTTTCGCCATATAAGTTGTACGCATGTTTTACCCTCCTAGAATTTCAACTTTCGAACGTTTTATTTTAAACACGATTAATTTCCGGGGCTAATCGTGGGTTTAAAATTACATACATATGTTATATTAGCCTGTTGTATTCCCAATGTCAAGAGGATGTTACACCAGGTTTAGTTGTCATAGTAAACTTTCCACAAGTATAGCCCATGTCCAGGTGCAGTTTTGCCTGTTAAAGTGCGATTTTTCGCCTCTAGCATCCCTGAAATATCTTTTGTAAAACTTTTTCCGTTACCAAGATCAAGAAGTGTTCCCACTAAAATTCGAACCATATTATAAAGAAATCCGTTTCCCACAAATCTAAATGTAAGCACGTCTCCTTCTTCAATAATTTCCGCTTCATAGATTGTTCTCACTTTATCTTCTATCTCCGTCTTCGCTGAACAAAAACTCGTGAAATCATGTGTACCAATTATGCCCTTTATAGCTTCCTTCATCACCTTACGATCTAACTCGTATGGAACATGATGCATGTAATGCCTTAAGAACACATCACGACTTTTGCTGCAAAGCACTTTGTAACGGTATTCCTTCTTTTTCACGCTAAAACGAGCATGAAAATCTTCTGCCGTTTCCTTTGTATCAACTACCACAATATCTTCTGGCAAGAGTGCATTAGCTCCTCGCTTAAGCTGGCTTACACTGATAGTACTTGTAGTATCAAAGTGAAACACTTGCCCTTTAGCATGGACAGAGGCATCTGTACGTCCTGAGGCATGGATTTTCACTTCCTTACCTCCATGGAGACGGGTAAGGGCTTTTTCAATCTCTTCTTGCACAGTACGGGCATTAGGCTGAATTTGATAACCTGAAAAAAGTGTTCCGTCATATGCTACAGTACATTGAATTCTTCGCATCTCTCACATCTCCTAGACTCTTACGATAAATAGAGCAGCAGCAACAATAACAAATATGACAAGAGCCATAGTATCAATAGACCCCCAGCTAAGCTGACGATACTTTGTCCGTCCTTCTCCACCTTGATATCCTCTTGCTTCCATAGCTGTTGCTAGCTCTTCTGCACGTTTAAAAGCGCTAATAAAAAGCGGAATTAAGAGTGGCACAACGGCCTTTAGACGATCTTTAAGAGGCCCGCTCGAAAAGTCTACTCCCCGTGCTGTTTGAGCCTTCAAGATTTTGTCTGTTTCATCCATCAAAGTGGGAATGAAACGAAGCGAAATAGACATCATAAGTGCTAATTCATGAACAGGGAAACGGACTTTTTTTAATGGATGTAAAAGTGTCTCCATGCCATCTGTTACCTCAATTGGTGTCGTTGTAAGAGTTAACAGGGTTGTAAGTAAAATTAAGAATAAGAACCGAAGCGAAATATAAATCCCTTGAATAACTCCGCCTTCATAGATCTTTAGAAAACCAATGTTCGCGATTACTTCTCCTTCTCTCGTCATAAAAATATGAAGGAGAAAGGTGAATATAATAATAAACAATATTGGCTTTAGTCCTTTAATAATGAAATAAATTGGAACTCGACTTATAAGTACTGATAAAATAGCAAACAAACCAATAATGCTGTAGCTTACAATATTATTCGCAAGAAAAATAACAGCTACATATAAAAAAACAATAATAAGCTTTGCACGAGGGTCCATACGATGAATAAAAGAATCTCCTGGAACATACTGACCAATAATCATATTATTCATCATGAGCTTGTCCTCCAAAAAGCTTTGTGACCTCTTCTACGGCCTTTTTAAATGTAATAGCCTCATGACTAAGGGAAACGCCCAAACGCTGTTCTAGATCCAATATGAACTGCAGAGGCTCTGGGATATCTAGTCCAATCTCTTTAAGCTTTTCATGTTGCTTAAAGATTTCCTTTGGTGTTCCACTCATTGAAACTTTCCCTTTATCCATTACAATAATGCGATCTGCATATTGTGCTGCATCTTCCATACTGTGCGTTACAAATACAATCGTTAATCCTTGTTCTTTATTTAAAGAGGAGATCAAATTCATAATCTCATTACGTCCTCTTGGATCAAGTCCTGCTGTTGGCTCATCAAGAACAAGCACTTGCGGTTCCATTGCTAAAATTCCTGCAATTGCCACACGGCGCATCTGTCCACCGCTTAAATCAAACGGTGATTTCTGCAGAACTTCCTTTGGCAAACCAACTATTGTAGCAAGCTCATTTGCCCTTTTTTTCGCTTCCTCTTCTGAAACCCCAAAGTTCATCGGACCAAAACAAATATCTTTTTCAACAATCTCATCAAAAAGCTGATGTTCAGGAAACTGAAAGACAACGCCAACGCGTTTACGAATTTCTTTTAAATGCTTTTCTTTCTTACCACTTTCAATTGTACGATCTCCTATTTGGATACTCCCTTTAGTTGGCTTTAAAAGGGCATTCAAATGCTGGATAACTGTTGACTTACCAGATCCTGTATGACCGATTAACGATACGAACTGACCAGAGGGAATGGATAGCGATACATCTTCTAATGCTAATCGTTCAAAAGGTGTTTTAAGCTGATAACGATGTTCTACATTTTTGAATATAATCTCCATAGTTCCTCCACTAAGTTGTCCGTTGTTAAATGAATATGTTCTAAAGAAATTCCTTTGTCCCTCAGAACATGACTAATTTGACTAGCAAATGGAAAATCAAGGCCAATCTCAGTCAATTTGCTGCCAAGTTCAAAAATCTCTGCAGGTGTCCCAGTTGCAAAAAGTTCTCCTTTATTGAGGACAATTGCTCTATCAGCTTTCGCTACTTCATTGAGGTCATGGGTAATGGAGATAATCGTTAGATTGCGTTGATTTTTTAACAAACGAATGGTTTCGAGAACTTCACTACGTCCTTTTGGATCAAGCATTGATGTTGCTTCATCTAAAAGGATAACATCAGGTGCCATTGCGACAACACCAGCAATACCAATACGCTGCTTCTGCCCACCAGATAGACGATGTGGCTCATACTGCTCGAACCCTTTCATTCCAACAACTTCAATTGCTTCCCCTACTCTTTTTCTCATCTCTTCATACGGAAAGCCATTATTCTCTAACCCAAAAGCAACGTCGTCTTCAACCGTTGAACCTACAAATTGATTATCAGGATTTTGAAATACCATTCCAATATGGCGACGTACATCCCATACAGAATCTTCTGTAAGCATAAGATCTGCTACTTTCACAGAACCTTGTTCAGGTAGAATGAGACCGTTTAAAATTTTAGCAAGCGTTGATTTCCCTGAGCCATTATGTCCTGCAATTGCAAGCCATTCTCCCTTATAAACATTAAGAGATAAGTTGTTTAGCACATAAGGTCCATCTTCTTCATACCGAAAATACAAGTCTTTCACTTCTATGACTGAGTTTGACATATACAGCCCCCCTCTACTATGCTCCTCTAGGCTAATTCGTTTCAACATATAAAAAAAGGGCATTGAGCAGTTGAGAATAACTGTCACGCCCTTGTAGCACCTATATTGTTCAAATGGGCGTCAGACACTTTCTTTAAAAAAGAAGAGAATCCATACGCCCTAAGAACTTCATATATTAAACTAACTCGATGATAGCCATTGGAGCACCGTCACCACGACGAGGTCCAAGTTTCATAATACGAGTGTAGCCACCTTGACGGTCAGCATAACGAGTAGCCACGTCGCTGAAAAGTTTTTGAACAGCGTCTTGACCAGTCTCTTCGTTTGCTACTTCGTGGCGGATGTATGCTGCAGCTTGACGGCGAGCATGTAGATCTCCACGTTTACCAAGAGTGATTAGTTTTTCTACAACAGACTTAAGTTCTTTTGCTTTTGGTTCTGTTGTTTCAATGCGCTCACTGATGATTAAGTCAGTTGCTAAATCGCGAAGAAGTGCCTTACGTTGTGCACTTGTACGACCTAATTTTTGATATCCCATGAGTATTTCCCTCCTTCGTTACTAATTCGCTATCTATCAATCGTCTTTACGTAGTCCAAGACCAAGCTCTTCAAGTTTAGCTTTCACTTCTTCAAGAGATTTACGTCCTAAGTTACGTACTTTCATCATATCTTCTTCTGTTTTATTCGCAAGCTCTTGTACTGTGTTGATGCCAGCACGTTTTAAGCAGTTGTAAGAACGTACAGAAAGGTCAAGTTCTTCAATCGTCATTTCAAGAACTTTCTCTTTTTGATCTTCTTCTTTTTCAACCATAATCTCTGCTTTTTGTGCCTCATCTGTTAATCCAACAAAGATGTTTAAATGCTCTGTTAGGATTTTAGCACCTAGTGCTACAGCTTTTTCAGGCTCAATACTACCGTCAGTCCAAACATCAAGCGTAAGCTTATCGAAGTTTGTCATTTGACCAACGCGTGTATTTTCAACATAGTAAGAGACGCGCGTAACAGGCGTGTAGATTGAATCAATTGGAATTACACCAATTGGTTGATCTTCATGCTTGTTCTCAACCGCAGCATCATAACCACGACCTGTTTGAGCTGTTAGACGCATGCGGAACTGTGCATCTGTTTCAAGTGTTGCAATATGAAGATCTGGATTTAAGATCTCAACATCACTATCTCCTTGAATGTCAGCAGCAGTTACAACACCTTTGCCTTGAACATCAATTTCTAACGTCTTCTCTTCATCAGAGTAGATTTTTAATGCAAGCTTCTTCACATTTAAAATGATGTTTGTTACGTCTTCAACAACTCCAGGAATTGTTGAGAACTCATGTAAAACACCATCGATTTGAATAGATGTTACAGCAGCACCAGGGAGAGAGGATAATAGGATACGACGTAAGGAGTTACCCAAAGTAGTACCATATCCACGCTCAAGTGGTTCGACGACGAACTTACCGAACTTTCCATCATCGCTGATTTCTACCGTTTCGATTTTTGGCTTTTCAATCTCTATCATTTATTAAACCCTCCTTCAAAACGTCGAAACCCCAGTTAGATCATTTAGATCCTAAATGATCTAACCGAAATTCCCTCTTAGACAGTTCCCGAATGTGCACAACATTTGACCGGAAAAAAATCTGTATCATATCCCATTATAGACGATAAAATGAAATATATACAGATGAATTAATTATACACGACGACGTTTTGGCGGACGGCATCCATTATGAGGTACTGGTGTAACATCTTTAATTGCTGTTACTTCAAGTCCTGCTGCTTGAAGAGCACGGATAGCTGCTTCACGACCAGCACCAGGGCCTTTAACTGTAACCTCTAATGTTTTTAAACCATTTTCCATACCTGTTTTAGCAGCTGTTTCAGCAGCCATTTGTGCAGCGAATGGAGTAGATTTACGAGATCCACGGAATCCAAGTGCACCAGCACTAGACCAAGAAATCGCATTACCTTGCATATCAGTGATCGTTACAATCGTATTGTTGAAAGTTGAACGAATGTGAGCGATACCTGACTCAATATTCTTTTTCACACGACGTTTACGAGTGTTTGTTTTACGAGCCATGTTGGATAACCTCCCTTACTTATTATTTCTTTTTGTTAGCTACTGTACGACGTGGACCTTTACGTGTACGAGCATTGTTTTTAGTATGTTGACCACGAACTGGTAAGCTACGACGGTGGCGAAGACCACGGTAAGAACCAATTTCGATTAGACGTTTGATGTTTAGAGAAACTTCACGACGAAGATCTCCTTCTACTTTATATCCGTCAACAATTTCACGAATTTTATTTAATTCATCTTCTGTTAGATCGCGAACGCGAGTATCTTCAGAAACGCCAGCTTCAGCTAAGATTTTTTGAGCTGTTACTTTACCGATTCCGAAAACGTAAGTCATTGAGATAACTACGCGCTTATCACGAGGGATATCTACACCTGCAATACGTGCCATAAGAAAAGTGCACCTCCTTGAGAATTAGCCTTGTTTTTGTTTATGCTTTGGATTTTCACAAATAACCATTACTTTTCCTTTTCTGCGGATAACTTTACATTTTTCGCAGATTGGTTTGACTGATGGTCTTACTTTCATGTGTTATTACCTCCTTAGTAATACGGAGTGCATAGTTTATTTGAAACGATACGTGATTCTTCCACGAGTTAGATCATATGGTGATAGCTCAACAGTAACTTTATCACCAGGTAAAATACGAATGAAATGCATGCGAATTTTACCAGAAACATGAGCTAGCACTGTATGACCATTTTCTAATTCTACCTTGAACATTGCATTTGGTAAAGTCTCAATCACGGTACCTTCTACTTCAATTACATCGTCTTTCGCCATACAATTGCTCTCCTTTCTTTGCCCCAGCAACAAGGCAGTTATTCTAATGTAACAAAATTTACTAACCTGTTCTGAACATTCGGAGAAACGTAATCATCCAATACAAGGCAAACTACGTTTTCACGTACAGCTTTGCCATTTTTGTAACGAATCAGACAACATGGACTAACAATCTTGTTGACTATGACTACAACTGTCTAGGGTTAACGATAGAGACCTGTTCTATATTCAAAGCTTGGTCAGTATTTCATATCCATCCTCAACAATTGCGATAGTATGCTCAAAATGTGCACAGTACTTTTTGTCCTGTGTAACTACAGTCCAACCATCAGCCAATGTTTTCACATAACGGCTTCCAGCATTCACCATAGGTTCAATTGCAAGCACCATACCGGTTCTTAATCGAGGACCTTTGTTTGGGGGACCATAATGAGGAATCTGTGGATCTTCATGTAAGTCTTGCCCCACTCCATGCCCAACATATTCTCGAACAACAGAAAAACCGTGTTCTTCAACATATGTTTGAATAGCATGAGAAATATTTGATAAGCGATCACCAGGAATCGCTTTTTCTAATCCTTTGTAAAGAGACTCTTCAGTCACCTTTAACAACTTTTCTGCTTCATCAGAAACAGAACCTACTGCATATGTCCAAGCTGAATCACCATGATATCCGTTATAATAAGCACCGATATCAATGCTGATGATGTCTCCATCATTTAGCTTGCGGTCACCAGGAATACCGTGAACAAGTTCTTCGTTAACAGAAGCACATATGCTGCCTGTAAAACCATTATAACCTTTAAAAGAAGGTTCTGCATCATGCTGGCGAATAATCTTCTCTGCAATTCTATCCAATTCCTTAGTAATAATACCAGGTTTGATATGTTTTTGCAGTTCCTGATGCGTTAACGCAACAATCCGTCCAGCTTCACGCATGATTTCAAGTTCACGTGGCGTTTTGCAAATAATCATTTGCTTGTGCCTCCGAGCAATGCACGAATGTCTTCAAAGACTTTAGTAATATCTTGGTCACCTTTAATGTTGCGCAAGTAACCTTTTTGATTGTAAAAATCAAGAAGTGGTTGAGATTGCTTAACATTGACAGCAAGTCGGTTTGATACTGTTTCAGGATTGTCATCCTCACGTTGATAAAGTTCTCCACCACATTTGTCGCAAGTCCCCTCTTGACTTGGTGGATTGAACACTAGGTGGTAAGTTGCTCCACAATTTTTGCAAATACGACGACCTGTTAGACGTTCCATTAGAATATCTTGATCCACATCAATGTTAATTACATAGTCAAGTGGACGTTTTAATTCTTCAAGAATGTTTTCAAGAGCTTCAGCTTGCGCTACAGTTCTTGGAAACCCATCAAGTAAGAAGCCTTCTTTGCAATCGTCCTTAGCTAAACGCTCGCGTACAATACCGATTGTAACTTCATCAGGTACTAGCTCACCTTTATCCATGAACTGTTTTGCTTTTACTCCTAAGTCTGTTCCTTCTTTGATCGCTGCTCGGAACATATCTCCTGTTGAGATATGAGGGATGTTATAGTATTCGACCATTTGTTCAGCTTGTGTGCCTTTCCCAGCTCCAGGAAGACCCATTAATACTAAGTTCATTGACTTTCCCCCTCAGTCTCTTCTCTATATAAGAGTTTTACAACTCTTTTTATTTAATAAAGCCTTTGTAATGACGTTTAACGAGCTGACTTTCTAGTTGTTTCATTGTTTCAAGGGCAACCCCGACAATGATCAACAATCCAGTACCACCAATTTGAGCAGAAGAAGGTAAGTCAGCAAACTTAATAAACAGGGTTGGTAAAATCGCAATTATTGAAAGGAAAAGTGCACCAACTATTGTTAAGCGATACAACACCTTTGTAATAAATTCTTGCGTGTTCTTTCCTGGACGAATGCCTGGAATATAACCGCCTTGCTTTTGTAAGTTCTCTGCCACTTGTTCTGGGTTTACTTGAACAAAAGTGTAGAAGTAAGTAAATGCTACAATTAGGGCTACGTAAACGCTCATGCCAATAGGCTGTGTATAATCAAATGTTTTTTGAATCCATTCTGTTACATCATTTGAGCCGAAAAACGATGCAATCGTTGGTGGCGTAATGATAAATGAAACCGCAAAAATAACTGGAATAACACCCGCCGCGTTAACCTTTAACGGTAAATGCGTTGATTGTCCTCCAACTTGATTACGGCCAGCTAGACGTTTTGCATATTGAATCGGAATTTTACGAAGCGCTTGTTGGAAGAAGATAACTCCCACAATGATAGCCAATACGACTACTGCTAGTAATACCATTGTTGCAATACGCAAGAAAAGCTGATCGCCAACATCTTCAAATTGCTGCGCATAAATTTGGTTCAATGTATTTGGAATACCTGCTACCATACCTGCAAAAATGATAATAGAAACTCCATTACCAACGCCTTTTGCTGTGATCTGCTCACCAAGCCACATTAAAAAGGCTGTTCCTGCAGTCAAAATGATCGCAATAACAGCGTATGTCATTGCTCCTGGGTTCTGAATAAGTTGGCCTTGAGCCATATTGTTAAAGCCGATGGACATTCCAACAGCTTGAACAAGACCTAAAACAATTGTTAAGTAACGAGTAAATTGAGCTAATTTACGACGTCCAACTTCACCTTGTTTTGACCACTCTGTAAACTTAGGAACAACATCCATCTGCAACAGCTGTACGATGATGGATGCTGTGATGTATGGCATAATACCCATTGCTAAAATAGAGAAATTTTGAAGTGCACCACCGCCAAATGTATTTAGTACTCCAAATACATTTAGCTGATCTTGCACTTTCAAAACATCAGTATTTACATTTGGAACTGGAATGAAAGTTCCGATTCGAAAAATTACAAGCATTAGCAAGGTGAAAAGAATTTTATTTCTAATTTCACCTACGCGCATCAAATTGGAGATTGTCTGAAACATTAAATCACCTCAGTTTTACCGCCTGCAGCTTCGATAGCCTCTTTTGCAGAAGCAGAAAATTTGTTAGCTTTAACAGTTAGCTTTTTGCTTACTTCGCCATTGCCAAGAATTTTCACGCCAGCTCTAACTTTGCTGATAACACCAGTTTCAAGAAGAAGTTCCGGAGTTACCTCTGTTCCATCTTCGAAACGATTTAATGTTTCAAGGTTAACAACCGTAAACTCTTTACGGTTAATGTTTGTGAAACCGCGTTTTGGTAAACGACGGTATAGTGGGTTCTGACCACCTTCAAAACCGATACGTACGCCACCGCCTGAACGAGCGCGTTGACCTTTGTGTCCACGTCCTGAAGTTTTTCCGTTACCACTAGCCATACCACGACCTACACGATTACGTTCTTTACGAGAACCTTCTGCTGGTTTTAGCTCATGAAGTTTCATGGAGACACCTCCTTTTGATTACAATTCTATTATTGTTCTTTAACTGTAACAAGGTGAGCAACTTTGTTGATCATACCACGAATCGCTGCGTTGTCTTCGTGAACCACAGTTTGATGCATTTTACGAAGACCTAACGTTTTGACTGTTACACGTTGGTTTTCTGGGCGACCAATTACGCTGCGAGTGAGGGTAATCGCTAATTTGTTTGCCATTTTGTTTCCCTCCTTATCCTAACAGTTCTTCGACAGATTTGCCACGTAGCTTAGCTACTTCTTCAGCACGTTTTAGTTCACTTAAACCTTGGATTGTAGCACGAACCATGTTGATTGGTGTGTTAGATCCTAAAGATTTAGATAAGATATCACCTACACCTGCTAATTCAAGTACCGCACGGACTGGTCCACCTGCAATAACTCCAGTACCTTCAGATGCTGGTTTTAAGAAGATGCGACCTGCACCAAATTGGCCTAGAATTTCGTGAGGAATAGTTGTTCCTACTGTTGGAACAGTAATAAGGTTTTTCTTAGCATCTTCGATTGCTTTACGGATCGCATCTGGTACCTCTTGAGCTTTACCAGTACCGAAACCAACGTGACCATTTTTGTCACCAACAACTACTAATGCAGCAAAGCGGAAACGACGTCCACCTTTTACAACTTTCGCTACGCGGTTAACCGTAACCACACGCTCTTCAAGTTCTAATTTGCTTGGATCAATACGACGCATCATTTTCCCTCCTTTTACGGTTAAAATTGTAGTCCAGCTTCGCGAGCTGCGTCAGCTAGAGCTTTCACACGACCATGATATAGATATCCGCCACGATCAAAAACAACTTCTTTCACGCCTTTTTCAACTGCGCGTTTTGCAACTAGTTCACCGACTTTTGTAGCAGCGTCTACATTGCTACCAGCTTCAACAGATAAGTCTTTATCTAGAGTAGATGCGCTAGCAAGTGTTACTGCGTTTAAATCATCAATCACTTGTGCATAAATGTGTTGATTTGAACGATACACATTTAAACGTGGGCGAGTAGCTGTACCGAATAATTTTGAACGAACACGAGTATGTCTTTTCTTACGTACTTTATTCTTATCAGCTTTAGTGATCATCTTAGTCACTCCTTTCCTTTAACTAGAACGAACTGCATTATTACTTAGCAGTTTTACCTTCTTTACGACGTACATATTCGCCTTCGTAGCGAATTCCTTTACCTTTGTAAGGCTCAGGTGAACGAACCGCACGAATGTTAGCTGCTAAAGCACCAACGCGTTCTTTGCTAATACCTTTAACAATAACTTTAGTTTGAGACGGAACCTCAACTTCAAGTCCTTGCTCAGGCTCGATTTCAACTGGATGAGAGTAACCAACGTTAAGGATAAGTTTGTTACCAGACTTTTGAGCACGGTAACCTACCCCAACTAGTTCCAGACCTTTTTGATAGCCGTTAGTAACACCCTCAACCATGTTACCTAAAAGGCTACGAGTTGTACCATGAAGGGCACGGTGTTCTTTGTGGTCACTTGGACGACTTACAGTAAGGATGTTGTCTTCCACGTTGATAGTGATGTCCGGGTTGAATGTATGAGTTAATTCACCTTTAGGACCTTTTACAGTTACAGTATTGTTGTTGTTTGTTACTGTAACACCAGACGGAATTTCTAAGACTTTTTTACCGACACGTGACATACGTTACACCTCCGATCGCTTTATAAATTAATTACCAAACGTATGCTAATACTTCTCCACCAGTTTGTTTTTGGCGAGCTTCTTTGTCGCTTAATACACCTTGTGAAGTAGAAACGATTGCAATACCTAGACCGTTTAGTACACGTGGTACTTCGTCAGCTTTTGCATAAACGCGAAGACCAGGTTTACTAATACGTTTAAGACCTGTGATTACACGCTCGTTGTTTGAACCGTATTTTAAGAAGATACGGATGATACCTTGTTTGTTGTCCTCGATATATTCTACATCGCGAACGAAACCTTCACGTTTAAGGATTTCTGCAACTTGCTTCTTTAAGTTAGAAGCAGGTACTTCAAGTTTTTCATGACGAACCATGTTCGCGTTACGAATACGAGTTAGAAGATCTGCAATTGGATCAGTCATAACCATATTTTTTACCTCCTTCCCATGCTTGGGTTTTACCAGCTAGCTTTTTTAACACCAGGAATTTGACCTTTATAAGCAAGTTCACGGAAACAAATACGGCAAAGCTTAAATTTGCGGATTACAGAGTGTGGACGTCCGCAGCGCTCACAACGAGTGTACGCTTGAACTTCAAACTTCGGCTGACGCTTTTGTTTCGCAATCATTGATTTTTTAGCCACAATTTCGCCTCCTCTGCTTAACGTTGGCCAGAATTATTTCTGGAATGGCATTCCGAATTGAGTTAATAGCTCACGAGACTCTTCGTCTGTGTTTGCAGTTGTAACAATTACGATATCCATACCACGTACTTTGTTTACTTTATCATAATCAATCTCTGGGAAGATTAATTGTTCTTTAATACCTAGAGTGTAGTTTCCGCGAC
Organism: Priestia filamentosa; assembly: GCF_900177535.1. NCBI lineage: Bacteria > Bacillati > Bacillota > Bacilli > Caryophanales > Bacillaceae > Priestia > Priestia filamentosa. The sequence continues at coordinate 39,682 of NZ_FXAJ01000009.1, read as the reverse complement.
CATCAAATGATTTTTTAGAAACTCCACGGAAGTCACGTACACGAGGAAGAGATACAGAGATCAATTTGTCAAAGAACTCATACATACGCTCTCCACGTAGTGTAACTTTTGCACCAATTGGCATACCTTCACGTAGACGGAAAGTAGCGATTGATTTCTTAGCACGAGTAACTAGTGGTTTTTGACCTGTAAGAGCTGTTAACTCTTCAACAGCGCTGTCTAATGCTTTAGCATTTTGTACAGCTTCACCAATTCCCATGTTTACTACGATCTTTTCAAGTTTAGGAACTTGCATTACAGATGTATAATTGAACTTCTCTACTAGAGAAGGAGTGATTTCTTTCTGAAATTTTTCTTTCAGGCGGTTCATCAATGAGTACCTCCTTTCACTGACTAATATTATTTATCTAAAGTTTCACCAGATTTTTTTGCTACACGTACCTTTTTGCCGTCTTCAACTTTGTAACCAACACGTGTTGGTTCGCCAGTCTTAGGATCTAACAGCATTACGTTGGATACATGGATAGGTGCTTCCTGGCTGTTGATTCCACCTTGTGGATTTAATTGAGATGGTTTTGAATGTTTCTTAACGATATTCACACCTTCAACAATCACACGGTCTTTTTTCGGATAAGCAGTAAGAACTACGCCTTGTTTGCCTTTATCCTTACCAGAGATAACCACTACTTTGTCACCTTTTTTGACATGCATCTTTTCGCACCTCCTTAAGGACCATCATTTTATCATTTATTAAAGAACTTCTGGAGCAAGGGACACAATCTTCATGAAGCTGTTGTCACGTAGTTCACGTGCAACTGGTCCGAAGATACGAGTACCACGCGGGCTCTTATCGTCACGGATAATTACGCAAGCATTTTCGTCGAAACGGATGTATGAACCGTCTTTACGACGAACACCACGTTTAGTACGAACTACTACAGCTTTAACGACATCACCTTTTTTAACAACGCCACCAGGTGTTGCTTGTTTCACCGTAACAACGATAACATCACCGATGTTAGCTGTTTTGCGACCAGATCCACCTAAAACTTTGATTGTTAAAACTTCACGAGCACCAGAGTTGTCAGCAACTTTCAAACGAGATTCTTGTTGAATCATCTAGTTTTACCTCCCTTCGGATCAATCCTCACTATCCGATCATTAGATAATTACAGCTTCTTCAACGACGTCAACTAGACGGAAACGTTTTGTAGCTGAAAGCGGACGAGTTTCCATAATACGCACGATATCGCCAATTTTTGCTTGGTTATTTTCATCATGTGCTTTAAGTTTCTTTGAGTACTTTACGCGTTTGCCGTAAAGTGAATCAGTTTTGTAAGTTTCAACTAGAACTGTGATTGTTTTATCCATTTTGTCAGAAACAACACGCCCAGTGTAAACTTTACGTTGGTTACGTTCACTCATTCTGAAAGCCTCCCTTCAGACTTAATTATTTACTAGCAGCAATCTCTCTTGCACGGATTACAGTCTTCATACGAGCAATTGACTTACGTACTTCAGGAATACGTGCAGTATTTTCTAATTGTCCAGTCGCTAATTGAAAACGAAGGTTGAACAATTCTTCTTTTAAAGACTTAACTTTTTGTTCAATTTCAGCAGTGGTTAGATCACGGATTTCATTAACCTTCATTTGAGTCACCACCAATTTCTTCACGTTTTACAAACTTACATTTGATAGGTAGTTTGTGTGCAGCAAGACGAAGTGCTTCACGAGCAACCTCTTCACTTACACCTGCGATTTCAAACATAATCTTTCCAGGTTTTACAACTGCTACCCAGCCCTCTGGAGCACCTTTACCGGAACCCATGCGGACCTCTAGAGGTTTTGCAGTGTAAGGTTTAGAAGGGAAGATTTTAATCCATACTTTACCGCCACGCTTCATGTAACGAGTCATTGCGATACGAGCAGCTTCAATCTGACGGTTAGTAATCCAAGAATTTTCTAAAGCTTGTAAACCATATTCACCAAATGCAACTTCCGTACCACCTTTTGCACGACCTTTCATGCGACCACGATGTTCACGACGATATTTAACACGTTTTGGCAATAACATAATTATTTTCCTCCTTCCTTAGAGTTCTTCTTAGTAGGAAGGACCTCTCCACGATAAATCCATACTTTTACACCGATTTTACCGTAAGTTGTATCAGCTTCAGCTGTACCATAGTCAATATCAGCGCGAAGAGTATGAAGAGGAACTGTACCTTCACTGTAGTATTCAGCACGAGCGATGTCTGCTCCGCCTAAACGACCAGATGTCATTGTCTTAATCCCTTTAGCACCCGCACGCATAGTACGTTGGATAGCTTGCTTTTGAGCACGACGGAATGACACACGATTTTCAAGTTGACGAGCGATGTTTTCTGCTACAAGTTTAGCATCGATATCTGCTCTTTTAACTTCAAGGATGTTAATGTGTACACGTTTGCCTGTTAGTTGGTTAAGAGCTTTACGAAGTGCTTCAACTTCAGTACCACCTTTACCAATTACCATACCAGGTTTTGCAGTGTGGATCGTGATGTTCAAACGGTTAGCAGCACGTTCGATTTCTACTTTAGAAACAGAAGCGTCACTTAAGCGTTTGCTGATGTATTCACGAACTTTTAAATCTTCATGTAGTAAATTTGCGTAGTCTTTCTCAGCGTACCATTTTGACTCCCAGTCACGAATGACGCCGATACGCAAACCAATTGGATTCACTTTTTGACCCATCGATTATCCCTCCTTCTTTTCTGATACCACAACTGTGATGTGGCTAGTGCGTTTGTTGATTTGGCTTGCACGTCCCATAGCACGTGGACGGAAACGTTTAAGTGTTGGACCTTCGTCTACGAACACTTCTGAAACAACTAAGTTGTTTGCATCCATTTCATAATTGTGTTCTGCATTTGCGATAGCAGAGTTTAATACTTTTTCCACAACTGGGGAAGCAGCTTTTGGCGTAAGTTTTAAAATCGCTACAGCTTCTCCTACTTGCTTTCCTCGAATTAAATCTACGACTAAGCGAACTTTACGAGGCGCAATACGAACTGTCTTTGCAACAGCTTTAGCTTGCATTTGAATGCCTCCTCTCTTAATTAGCGTCTTGTTTTCTTATCGTCATTACCATGGCCTTTATAAGTACGTGTTGGTGCAAATTCACCAAGCTTATGTCCTACCATGTCTTCAGTAACGTAAACAGGTACATGCTTACGACCGTCATATACAGCAATCGTATGACCCATGAATTGTGGGAAAATTGTTGAACGACGAGACCAAGTTTTAACAACTTGTTTCTTATCAGCTTCATTCAATTTTTCGATTTTGTTCATTAAATGATCATCCACAAAAGGTCCTTTTTTCAAACTGCGACCCATAAATGAACCTCCCTTCGTGATTGCCCTACGGTTCTTTTGAACCGTAGCTCAATCCCGTTATTTTTTACGACGACGAACGATGAATTTATCAGACTTGTTGTTCTTCTTACGAGTTTTGTAACCAAGAGTTGGTTTACCCCATGGTGACATTGGTGATTTACGTCCGATTGGTGCGCGACCTTCACCACCACCGTGTGGGTGATCGTTAGGGTTCATTACAGAACCACGAACAGTTGGGCGCTTACCTAACCAGCGAGAACGACCAGCTTTACCGATGTTGATAAGTTCATGTTGTTCATTACCAACTTGACCGATTGTAGCACGGCAAGTAGCAAGAATCATGCGAACTTCACCAGAATTCAAACGAACAAGTACGTATTTACCTTCTTTACCAAGTACTTGAGCAGAAGTACCTGCAGAACGTACAAGCTGACCACCTTTACCAGGTTTAAGCTCGATGTTATGAATTACAGTACCTACTGGGATATTTTGAAGTGGTAATGCATTACCTACTTTAATATCTGCTTCAGGTCCAGTCATAACTTCTGTACCTACTGTTAAGTTCTTAGGAGCAAGAATGTAACGTTTTTCACCATCTGCATAAACGATAAGTGCGATGTTAGCCGAACGGTTTGGATCATACTCAATAGTAGCAACGCGTCCTGGTATTCCATCTTTGTCACGTTTGAAGTCGATGATGCGGTATTGACGTTTGTGTCCACCACCTTGGTGACGAACTGTCAGTTTACCTTGGTTGTTACGTCCACCTTTTTTGTTTAAAGGCGCAAGTAACGATTTCTCTGGCTTGTCAGTAGTGATCTCAGCGAAATCAGAACCTGACATGCCGCGACGACCATTTGTGGTTGGTTTAAACTTTTTAATCGCCATGTGAATTTCCCTCCTTCTTTATAAGACTTATGCTTCGAATAATTCGATTTCTTTGCTATCAGCTGTTAAAGTAACAACTGCTTTACGACGACGGTTAGTAAGACCTGTATAGCGACCTACGCGCTTAGACTTACCTTTATAGTTCATGATGTTCACTTTTTCAACTTTCACGTCGAAAATTTCTTCAACAGCATCTTTAACAGCTGTTTTGTTAGCACGAACATCTACTTCAAAAGTATATTTACGATCAGCCATTACGTCTGTTGAACGTTCAGTAATGACGGGGCGCTTAATAATATCACGAGAAGTTTTCATTATGCAAGCACCTCCTCTACTTTTTGAACCGCACCTTTAGTGAAGACAACTTTTTCTGCGCTAACTAGGTCTAGAACGTTTACGCTTGAAGCAGTAATAACGTTAACACCAGGGATGTTGCGAGCAGAAAGAGTAACGTTCTCGTTCACATCAGCTGTAACGATAAGCGTTTTGCTATTTACAGATAAGTTAGAAAGAACTGCTACCATGTCTTTAGTTTTTGGTGCTTGTAATGCTAAATCTTCTAATACTACAAAATCATTGCTTTGTACTTTAGAAGAAAGAGCAGATTTGATTGCTAGACGACGTACTTTTTTAGGTAACTTGTAGCTGTAGCTACGTGGAGTAGGACCAAATACAACCCCACCGCCTCTCCATTGTGGAGAACGGATTGATCCTTGACGAGCACGACCAGTACCTTTTTGACGCCATGGTTTACGGCCACCGCCTCTTACTTCAGAACGGTTTTTAACTTTATGAGTACCTTGACGAGTTGCAGAACGCTGCATTAAAATCGCGTCAAATAGTACACTTTCGTTTGGTTCGATTCCAAAAACGGCTTCGTTTAAGTCAATGTTACCTAAGTTTTCGCCGCCTTGGTTAAACAATGCTACTGTTGGCATTGGTTATTCCTCCTTTCCTAGAAGAGTGTTTTATTTTACTTTAACTCCGCTTTTCACTACTACTAGTGATTTTTTAGATCCAGGTACATTACCTTTTACTAAAAGAAGATTACGCTCTGTATCAACTTTCACGATTGATAAGTTTTGTACAGTAACGCGTTCGCCACCCATTTGTCCAGGTAATGCTTTACCTTTCATAACGCGGTTTGGATCAACTGGACCCATTGAACCCGGGCTACGGTGATAGTGGGAACCATGAGACATAGGTCCGCGAGATTGGTTATGACGCTTGATAGCACCTTGGAAACCTTTCCCTTTAGACGTACCTGTCACATCAATTACGTCACCTTCTGCAAAAATATCAACTTTGACTTCCTGACCAACTTCGTATTCCTCCACGTTCACGTCGCGAAGTTCACGAGTGTAGCGCTTAGGAGCAGTATTAGCTTTTTCGAAATGGCCTTTTTTAGGTTTGTTAGCTAGCTTTTCGCGTAGGTCATCAAAACCTAATTGGATAGCTTCATATCCGTCAGTTTCTACAGTTCTCTTTTGAACTACTACGTTTGGAGCAGCTTCGATTACTGTTACTGGGATAAGCTCACCATTTTCAGCAAATACTTGTGTCATACCGATTTTCTTTCCTAAGATTCCTTTGGTCATTTGTCACACCTCCTGTAATTGTTAGGTTTTATTTATTAAAGTTTAATTTCAATATCCACACCTGATGGTAAGTCTAGACGCATTAGTGAATCAACTGTTTGTGGAGTTGGGTTCACGATATCGATTAGACGCTTGTGTGTACGCATCTCGAATTGCTCACGAGAATCTTTGTATTTGTGCACCGCACGTAAGATTGTATAAACAGACTTCTCAGTTGGAAGTGGGATCGGACCTGATACATTAGCACCCGAACGCTTTGCAGTTTCAACAATCTTCTCAGCAGATTGATCTAAAATTCTGTGATCATAAGCTTTTAAACGAATACGAATCTTTTCTTTTGCCATTATTTTCCCTCCTTTTTCGCCTATTTTCATAAATAGACATTCTCCGTAGGAATTTCCTCACCACTCGCCGTGGCAAAGCGGCCGGGTGTGTCAGCAACCTCCTACATCATCGCATTGAAAGACCAACATTAGCTATTATATAGAAAAAACACCTGCATTGCAAGACTTTTTTTATATGTTTTCGGTCTCTTACACTTTTTCTATTATACATACGTTAGCCTATCAATTCAAGTAATGAAAGAAGAAATATGAAAGGAATTACTTGTAAAATTAGTTTTCTTCTATTTATATAGTAGAAACAAGGTATAGACATAAAAAAAAGACGAGCTTTAAAGCTCGTCTTTTTATATTATCGATTACTCGATGATTGTTGAAACAACGCCTGATCCAACAGTACGTCCGCCTTCACGGATAGAGAAGCGAGTACCTTCTTCGATCGCGATTGTTGAGATAAGCTCAACAGTCATTTCAGTGTTGTCTCCAGGCATAACCATTTCTACGCCTTCTGGAAGAACAACGATACCAGTTACGTCAGTTGTACGGAAGTAGAACTGAGGACGGTAGTTAGAGAAGAATGGAGTATGACGTCCACCTTCGTCTTTAGAAAGAACATAAACTTCTGATTTGAACTTTTTGTGTGGAGTGATAGTACCTGGTTTAGCAAGTACTTGACCACGTTGGATATCTTCACGAGCAACCCCACGAAGAAGAGCACCAATGTTGTCTCCAGCTTCAGCATAGTCAAGAAGCTTACGGAACATTTCTACACCTGTAACTGTAGTCTTTTTGTTTTCTTCTTGAAGACCGATGATTTCAACTTCGTCACCGACTTTAACTTGTCCACGCTCAACACGTCCAGTAGCAACTGTACCACGACCAGTGATTGAGAATACGTCCTCAACTGGCATCATGAATGGTTTGTCAGTGTCACGCTCTGGAGTTGGGATGTAGCTATCAACAGCATCCATAAGTTCGAAGATTTTAGCTTCGTAGTCAGCGTCTCCTTCAAGAGCTCTAAGAGCTGAACCTTTGATTACTGGTACATCGTCACCAGGGAAGTCGTATTCAGAAAGAAGGTCACGTACTTCCATTTCTACTAATTCAAGAAGCTCTTCGTCGTCTACCATGTCACATTTGTTTAAGAATACAACGATGTATGGTACACCTACGTTACGAGAAAGAAGGATATGCTCACGAGTTTGTGGCATTGGGCCATCAGCAGCAGATACTACTAGGATAGCTCCGTCCATTTGTGCAGCACCAGTGATCATGTTTTTAACATAGTCAGCATGTCCTGGGCAGTCAACGTGTGCATAGTGACGGCTGTCAGTTTCATACTCAACGTGTGCAGTTGAGATTGTGATTCCACGTTCGCGCTCTTCTGGAGCACCATCGATTTGATCGTATGCCATTGCAGTACCAGTACCAGATTTCTTATGAAGTACTGTAGAAATAGCAGCAGTTAGAGTTGTTTTACCATGGTCAACGTGACCAATTGTGCCGATATTAGCATGTGTTTTGGAACGGTCGAATTTTTCTTTACCCATTCTAAAATCCTCCTTAAGTATATAAGATCTATTTTTTCATATGGAATGCCGTGAAAGGGAGGATGCTCCACTTTCACAGCCTACATAAGTAGTTATACTTGAATAAAGCGTGAAAATCAATTATTCACCTTTATTTTTTTTGATGATTTCTTCAGCAAGTGATTTTGGAATCTCTTCGTAGTGATCGAAGTGCATTGTGTAAGTTCCGCGACCTTGAGTGTTTGAACGTAATGCAGTTGCATAACCAAACATCTCAGCAAGAGGTACGAATGCACGTACAACTTGAGCTGGTCCGCGAGCTTCCATACCTTCAACGCGTCCACGACGAGAAGTAACATCACCCATGATGTCTCCCATATATTCTTCAGGGATAACAACTTCAACTTTCATTAAAGGCTCAAGAATTACTGGACTACATTTTGAAGCAGCGTTTTTAAGTGCCATTGAAGCGGCAATTTTGAACGCCATTTCATTTGAATCCACATCATGGTAAGAACCATCATAAAGCTTCGCCTTAATGTCAATTAGAGGGTATCCAGCAACAACACCATTATCTAATGCATCTTCAAGACCTGCTTGAACTGCTGGAATGTACTCACGAGGTACAACCCCACCGACAACTGCATTTTCAAATTCAAATCCAGCGCCTTCTTCGTTTGGTGAGAATTCGATCCAAACGTGACCATATTGACCACGACCACCAGACTGACGTACGAATTTTCCTTCTACTTGAGCAGAACTGCGGAAAGTTTCACGATAAGCTACTTGTGGAGCACCAACGTTAGCTTCTACTTTGAATTCACGTTTCATACGATCAACAAGAATATCAAGGTGAAGCTCACCCATACCTGAGATGATCGTTTGACCAGTCTCATTATCAGTACGAGTACGGAATGTTGGATCTTCCTCAGCAAGCTTAGCAAGAGCTGTACCCATTTTATCTTGGTCAGCTTTTGATTTAGGCTCGATAGCTACGTGGATAACTGGCTCTGGGAATTCCATAGACTCAAGAATAACAAGATTCTTTTCGTCACATAGAGTATCACCAGTTGACGTATCTTTAAGACCTACTGCACCAGCGATATCTCCAGCGTAAACTGTTGAAATTTCTTCGCGGTGGTTTGCGTGCATTTGTAGGATACGACCTACACGCTCACGCTTATCTTTTGTTGAGTTCTTAACGTAAGAACCTGAGTTCAATGTTCCAGAGTATACGCGGAAGAACGTTAGTTTTCCAACGTAAGGATCTGTCATAACTTTGAACGCAAGCGCTGAGAATGGCGCCTCATCAGAAGATTCACGTGTTACTTCCTCCTCAGTACCAGGTACAGTACCTGTGATCGCTGGTACATCAGTTGGAGCTGGAAGGTAGTCGATTACTGCATCAAGCATTAATTGAACACCTTTGTTTTTGAAGGCAGAACCACAGATAACTGGGTAGAAATCAACACTACAAGTTCCTTGACGGATTGCAGCTTTTAATTCATCAGTTGTTAGTTCTTCACCTTCTAGATACTTCATCATTAGCTCTTCGTCAAGATCTGCAACTGCTTCAACAAGGCTAGCACGATATTCATCAGCTTGCTCTTTGTATTCTTCAGGAATCTCACGAGCTTCAGCACGAGTACCTAGGTCATCTTCGTAGAAGTAAGCTTTCATTTCTACTAAGTCGATGATACCTTCGAATGCATCTTCAGCACCAATTGGAAGTTGGATAGGATGCGCATTTGCACCTAAACGATCTTTCAAAGTGCCTACAGAGTACAAGAAGTCCGCGCCTAGTTTATCCATTTTGTTAACGAATACTACACGTGGAACTCCATAAGTAGTAGCCTGACGCCAAACTGTTTCAGTTTGTGGCTCTACTCCAGATTGTGCGTCAAGAACAGCTACCGCACCATCAAGTACACGAAGAGAACGTTCAACTTCAACAGTGAAGTCTACGTGTCCTGGAGTATCGATGATGTTTACACGGTTACCTTTCCATTGAGCTGTCGTCGCAGCAGAAGTGATTGTGATACCACGTTCTTGCTCCTGCTCCATCCAGTCCATTTGTGAAGCTCCTTCATGAGTTTCACCGATTTTGTGGATACGACCAGTGTAAAAAAGGATACGCTCGGTAGTTGTTGTTTTTCCGGCATCAATATGTGCCATGATACCAATATTACGAGTATTTTCTAAGGAGAACTCTCTTGCCATCTTGGTACTTCTCCTTCCTTTTTTTAAGAATGGTTTTTATAGTAGTAAAAATCTTACCAACGATAATGAGCAAATGCTTTGTTAGCTTCTGCCATTTTGTGTACATCTTCACGCTTCTTAACAGCAGCACCAGTGTTGTTAGCTGCATCTAAGATTTCGTTAGCTAAACGCTCTTCCATAGTTTTTTCACCACGAAGACGAGCGTAGTTCACTAACCAGCGAAGACCTAAAGTTGTACGACGCTCTGGGCGAACCTCAACTGGTACTTGATAGTTAGAACCACCTACACGACGAGCTCTAACTTCTAGTACAGGCATGATGTTTTTAAGTGCTTCATCGAACACTTCCATAGCATCTTTACCTGAACGTTCTTTGATAAGGTCGAAAGAGTTATAAAGGATAGCTTCAGCTTTTCCTTTTTTACCGTCTAACATAACCTTATTGATTAAACGAGTTACAAGTTTAGAATTATAAATTGGATCTGGTAATACGTCACGTTTTGCAACAGGACCTTTACGAGGCATTATAGTTCCTCCTTTCACTGAGGTTTAGTTATAGTTAAATTATTTTTTAGGACGTTTAGTACCGTATTTAGAACGGCCTTGCATACGACCATCAACACCAGCTGTGTCAAGCGCACCACGAACGATGTGGTAACGTACCCCTGGTAAGTCTTTTACACGACCGCCACGGATTAACACTACGCTATGCTCTTGTAAGTTATGACCGATACCAGGAATGTAAGCAGTAACCTCGATACCGTTTGTTAAACGAACACGTGCATATTTACGAAGAGCCGAGTTCGGTTTCTTCGGTGTCATTGTACCTACACGAGTACAAACACCACGTTTTTGTGGTGAAGAAAGGTTAGTTTGAGCTTTTTTGAAGCTGTTGTAACCTTTGTTTAATGCTGGAGAATCTGATTTTTGAACTTTGTTAGTACGACCTTTACGTACTAATTGGTTAATTGTAGGCATTGTTTTTCCTCCTTTCATCTTTTTTCAAGCCCACTCATCCAGGTGGTTCATTTAAAAGTAAAAACAAAGTTCTTGAAATTTTCATTTCAAAAACGTTTCACTACATTATGGCAACAGATGCTGTTCCATCAATGGGGCCCACAAGTCTTTTTCACTTTTCACTGAGTTAACATAGAAAAGAGCGACATTGTTTCTAATTACTAACTTTAAAGATCTCTTTAAAGTAGTGATTACAATATCGTTGACTATACCATCTTTGGAAAGCAAGAGCTGTTTGCTTCGTTCCTACAATGATATCTGAGCCTAATATACTTCTATAAAATAAAAGTAGTAGGTTACTGATAGGAGCACCTTTTGTATAGTATCATTCTCCCGAGGGGATGTCAACAAAATCTCGTAAGTTTTTTATGACATCCCTGTGGGAAAAAATGATTACATTAATCTACAGTAATAAACTCAGCGTCTTGAGCTGGTTTTGGCGTTGTTTGACGATAACGTGTCATCCCTGTACCAGCTGGCACAAGTTTACCGATGATAACATTTTCTTTCAAGCCAAGAAGCTCATCGCGCTTACCTTTGATTGCTGCGTCTGTAAGAACTCGTGTTGTTTCTTGGAATGATGCAGCAGAAAGGAACGAGTCTGTTTCAAGAGATGCTTTTGTAATACCAAGTAACACAGGATGACCTGTTGCAGGGCGTTTGCCTTCAAGCAATACTTTTTCGTTGGCATCTGTAAATTGGTGAATATCAAGTAATGATCCAGGAAGAACAGTTGTATCTCCAGAATCCATTACACGCACTTTACGAAGCATTTGGCGAACCATAACTTCAACGTGCTTATCTCCAATTTCTACCCCTTGCATACGGTATACTTTTTGCACTTCTTTTAATAGATATTCTTGAACAGCCATAAGATCCTTCACTTTTAGTAACTCTTTAGGGTCTACAGAACCTTCTGTTAGTTCTTGACCTTGAAGAACATATTGTCCGTCAGTTACTTTTAAGCGAGCATTATATGGTGCTGTATATGTTTTAGATTCAATGCTGCCTTGAATTGTAATTTCCTGCTGGCGGTCGCGGATTTCACGGATATTTGTTACTGTACCGTCAATTTCAGAAATCATCGCTTGACCTTTAGGATTACGTGCTTCAAATAGCTCTTGGATACGAGGTAAACCTTGAGTGATATCGTCTCCAGCAACCCCACCTGTATGGAATGTACGCATTGTTAACTGTGTACCAGGCTCCCCGATAGACTGGGCAGCGATAATACCAACAGCTTCACCAACTTCAACTTGTGAACCTGTAGCTAAGTTGCGTCCATAACATTTTTTACATACGCCGTGGCGTGTGTTACAAGTGAACGCAGAACGAATCCATACCTCTTCAATACCTGCTTCAACAATTGCTTTAGACATATCTTCTGTAATTAGATCGTTTTCGCGAGCCATTACTTCGCCTGTTTCAGGGTGCTTAATAGTTTTTCTAGAATAACGACCAATTAAGCGCTCTTCAAGGCTCTCGATTTCTTCTGTTCCTTCCTTAATAGAACGGATAAGAAGCCCACGATCTGTGCCACAGTCGTCATCACGAACGATAACATCTTGAGCAACGTCAACAAGACGACGAGTAAGGTAACCTGAATCGGCTGTTTTAAGAGCTGTATCGGCAAGACCTTTACGAGCTCCGTGTGTCGAGATAAAGTATTCTAATACCGTTAATCCTTCACGGAAACTAGATTTGATTGGTAACTCAATGATACGTCCAGATGGGTTGGCCATCAATCCACGCATACCTGCAAGCTGCGTAAAGTTAGATGCGTTACCACGGGCTCCAGAGTCACTCATCATGAAGATTGAGTTGCTTCGGTCAAGAGTTGCCATTAGTTTTCCTTGGATTACGTCTTTCGCTTCACTCCAAATAGAGATTACGCGTTCGTAACGTTCTTCTTCTGTAATAAGACCGCGTTTGAACTGTTTTAGAACTTTATCTACTTTATGTTGAGCTTCTTCAAGAATCTCTTGTTTTTCACCTAATACTACGATATCAGCTACACCGACTGTAATACCAGCTTTTGTAGAATATTTAAAGCCTAGATCTTTCATACGGTCTAACATACGAGATGTTTCCGTAATTTTGAAACGTTTGAAGATCTCAGCAATAATATTTCCAAGAATCTTCTTGTTGAACGGATCAACAGCTTCTAATGATTCAATATATTCACGTACGTTTGCACCTTTATCAACGAAATATCTCTTCGGTGTTTCATTTTCAAGATTGAATCTTGTTGGTTCGTTGATGTAAGGGAACGAATCAGGCAAAATTTCATTGAATACTAGCTTACCTACTGTTGTAACAAGAAGCTGATTTCTTTGTTCTTCAGTGAACGTTTGGTTGTCTAAAGAACTAGCTTGAACAGCTACGCGTGTATGAAGATGAACATAACCATTTTGGTACGCAAGAATGGCTTCATTTGAATCTTTGAAAGTCATTCCTTCTCCAACAGCGCCAACACGCTCCATTGTTAGGTAGTAGTTACCTAATACCATATCCTGAGACGGCGTAACAACTGGTTTTCCGTCTTTCGGGTTTAAGATATTTTGGGCAGCCAGCATTAGAATGCGTGCCTCAGCTTGTGCTTCAGCAGAAAGTGGTACGTGGACCGCCATTTGGTCACCGTCAAAGTCTGCATTGTAAGCTGTACACACTAATGGATGAAGACGAATTGCTCTACCTTCTACTAGAGTTGGTTCAAATGCTTGAATACCAAGTCTATGAAGTGTAGGTGCACGGTTTAGAAGAACTGGATGTTCTTTAATAACCGATTCTAAAACGTCCCATACTTCAGATTGAACGCGTTCAATCTTACGTTTTGCACTCTTGATGTTATGAGCTAAGCCACGAGCAACAAGCTCTTTCATTACGAACGGCTTGAATAACTCAAGAGCCATTTCTTTTGGTAAACCACATTGGTACATTTTTAAGTTAGGACCTACAACGATAACGGAACGACCAGAGTAGTCAACACGTTTTCCAAGTAAGTTTTGACGGAAACGACCTTGTTTACCTTTTAGCATATGTGAAAGTGATTTTAGAGGACGGTTACCAGGTCCTGTAACAGGACGGCCACGACGACCATTATCAATCAACGCATCAACAGCTTCTTGTAACATACGCTTTTCGTTTTGGACGATGATGCTTGGAGCACCAAGGTCTAAAAGACGCTTCAAGCGGTTGTTACGGTTAATTACACGACGATATAAATCGTTTAAGTCAGATGTCGCAAAACGACCACCGTCTAATTGAACCATTGGACGTAATTCCGGTGGAATAACAGGTAGGACATCAAGGATCATCCAATCTGTATGGTTTCCAGAGTTACGAAATGCTTCCAATACTTCTAGACGTTTGATTGCTCTAGTACGACGTTGACCTTGTGCAGTTTTTAGTTCTTCTTTAAGAAGTTCAACTTCTTTATTTAAGTCAATGTCTTGAAGAATTTTTTTAACAGCTTCTGCACCCATTGCAGCCTGGAAAGTTTGACCATACTTCTCACGATATGCACGGTATTCTTTCTCAGAAAGAAGCTGTTTCTTTTCAAGCGGTGTATCTCCTGTATCTGTTACAACGTAAGAAGCAAAATAAATAATCTCTTCTAATGCACGTGGAGACATGTCTAATACAAGACCCATACGACTTGGGATTCCTTTGAAATACCAAATGTGTGAAACTGGGGCTGCAAGCTCGATATGTCCCATACGCTCGCGTCGAACTTTAGCACGAGTTACTTCTACACCACAACGGTCACATACAACGCCTTTATAACGAACGCGTTTATATTTTCCGCAATGGCATTCCCAGTCCTTTTGAGGACCGAAAATGCGCTCGCAGAAGAGACCATCTTTTTCAGGTTTTAATGTACGATAGTTAATTGTTTCAGGTTTTTTAACCTCACCGTAAGACCATGAACGGATTTTATCAGGTGAAGCAAGACCAATTTTCATATACTCAAAGTTATTTACATCTAACAAGGGGCCTACCTCCCTCTTAGTCTACAGGTTTTCCCTTATTGCCTCTACTCTTTTATGACAGGGTCTTTTTGCAGCTGTGCCTGTGGTTCTGGCTGAGCATCATTCATGATAGCTTCATTTGGTTGATCTTGATCATCCTCTGAATCCATGAAATCAATCTCTTTTTCATCGCCAGATAGAATTTTAACGTCCATACCTAAGCTTTGAAGCTCTTTAATTAATACTTTAAATGATTCTGGTACGCCTGGTTCTGGAACGTTTTCGCCTTTAACGATGGCTTCATATGTTTTAACACGACCAACAACGTCGTCTGATTTAACTGTTAAGATTTCTTGAAGTGTATAAGCAGCACCATATGCTTCAAGTGCCCATACTTCCATCTCACCAAAACGCTGTCCACCGAACTGAGCTTTACCTCCAAGTGGCTGTTGCGTAACAAGTGAATATGGTCCAGTTGAACGAGCATGAAGTTTATCATCAACCATGTGCGCAAGTTTGATCATATACATGACACCAACAGATACGCGGTTGTCGAACGGATCTCCTGTACGGCCGTCATAAAGAACTGTCTTCGCATCACGAGCCATACCTGCTTCTTCAATTGTTGCCCAAACATCTTCCTCACGTGCTCCATCAAATACAGGAGTTGCCACATGAATGCCAAGTTGACGAGCAGCCATACCAAGATGAAGCTCTAATACCTGACCGATGTTCATACGAGATGGTACCCCTAATGGATTTAACATGATATCAATTGGTGTTCCATCTGGTAAATATGGCATATCCTCTTCAGGTAGAATGCGTGAGATAACACCTTTGTTACCATGTCGTCCCGCCATTTTATCCCCTTCAGAGATTTTACGTTTTTGAACGATGTACGCGCGAACAAGTTGGTTTACTCCCGGTGGAAGTTCGTCACCATCTTCACGGTTAAACACTTTCACATCTAACACAATTCCGCCTCCACCATGTGGAACACGAAGTGAAGTATCGCGTACTTCGCGTGCTTTTTCACCGAAGATTGCATGTAATAGACGTTCTTCTGCTGTTAATTCTGTTACCCCTTTTGGCGTTACTTTACCAACAAGTAGATCTCCGTCTTTTACTTCAGCACCGACGCGAATGATTCCACGCTCGTCAAGATTACGAAGTGCATCTTCACCAACGTTTGGAATATCACGTGTGATTTCTTCAGGTCCAAGCTTTGTATCACGAGACTCTGACTCATATTCTTCAATATGAACAGACGTATAAACATCATCTTTTACAAGACGTTCGCTCATGATGATTGCATCCTCATAGTTGTAACCATCCCACGTCATGAAACCAACAAGAACGTTGCGTCCAAGAGCAAGCTCACCTTTGTCCATTGAAGGACCATCAGCAAGAATCTCACCTTTTTTC
This sequence comes from Priestia filamentosa, assembly GCF_900177535.1. NCBI lineage: Bacteria > Bacillati > Bacillota > Bacilli > Caryophanales > Bacillaceae > Priestia > Priestia filamentosa. The sequence continues at coordinate 23,316 of NZ_FXAJ01000009.1, read as the reverse complement.
ACTTCATCCCCAACAGAAACAATAGGGCGTTGGTTATAACATGTTCCTTGGTTAGAACGAATGAATTTCAGCATATTATATTTATCAAGGTCACCTTTTACCATTTGACCGTCTACTTCTTCGTAACGACGTACCCACACGTGTTTTGCTTCAACGCGCTCTACAATACCTGGTTGTTTACAAATAACGGCTGCACCAGAGTCTTTACCAGATACGTACTCCATACCTGTTCCAACGATTGGTGCTTCTGGTTTAAGCAATGGTACTGCTTGACGTTGCATGTTCGCTCCCATTAGAGCACGGTTAGAGTCATCGTTCTCTAAGAATGGGATACAAGCTGTTGCAGCAGATACTACTTGCTTAGGTGATACATCCATATAATCAATGCGATCACGCTTCATTACGGTGTTTTCTCCACGGAAACGAGATACGATTTCTTCATCTAAAAATTCACCTTCGTCGCCAAGACGAGCATTTGCCTGTGCAACTACATAGTTATCTTCTTCATCTGCTGTAAGGTAATCAATTCTGTCAGTGACTTTTCCTGTTTCAGGATCAACACGACGGTACGGAGTTTCAATAAATCCGAATTTGTTTACTTTTGCATAAGAAGATAATGAGTTGATAAGCCCAATGTTTGGACCCTCTGGCGTCTCAATCGGACACATACGACCATAGTGAGAGTAGTGAACGTCACGCACTTCGAAACCAGCACGCTCACGTGTTAAACCACCAGGTCCTAATGCAGAAAGACGACGTTTGTGAGTTAACTCACCTAATGGGTTTGTTTGGTCCATGAACTGTGAAAGCTGAGAGCTTCCAAAGAACTCTTTAATTGATGCAATAACCGGACGAATGTTAATTAATTGTTGCGGCGTAATTGCATTTGTATCTTGAATTGACATTCTCTCACGCACAACGCGCTCCATACGAGAAAGACCAATGCGGAATTGGTTTTGCAGCAATTCTCCAACTGAACGTAGACGACGGTTTCCTAAGTGGTCGATATCGTCTGTTCCTCCAACTTGGTGAAGAAGGTTGAAGAAATAGCTTATAGAAGCCAAGATATCAGCAGGTGTAATGTTTTTAACACTCTCATCTATGAAAGTATTACCTAAAACATTAATAACTTTCTCACCTTCTGCGTCTCCTGGTGCATAGATTTTGATAGACTGAAGAGATACTTCTTCTTCAAGAACTCCGCCTACTGGCTCATGAGTCTGGAAGTTTACGCCGCCCTCTAGCATTGGTAAAATGCGATCAAGTGTACGACGATCAATGATAGTATTTTTTTCAACAAGAATCTCACCTGTTTCAGGATCAACAAGCGTTTCTGCTAGACGTTGATTGAACAAACGATTCTTGATGTGAAGCTTCTTATTAATCTTGTAACGTCCAACATTTGCTAAATCATAGCGTTTTGGATCGAAGAAACGAGAAACTAATAGAGTTTTAGCATTTTCTACTGTTGGAGGCTCTCCAGGACGTAGACGCTCATAGATCTCTAATAGAGCTTTCTCTGTGTTTTCTGTATTGTCTTTTTCAAGCGTGTTTCGTAGATATTCATTATCTCCGAGTAAATCAATGATTTCTTGATCAGTTCCAAATCCAAGTGCACGTAAAAGCACAGTAACTGGCAGTTTACGCGTGCGGTCGATACGTACATAAACAACGTCTTTTGCGTCTGTTTCGTACTCTAACCAAGCTCCACGGTTTGGAATAACAGTAGCGGTATAGCCTTTCTTACCGTTTTTGTCTACTTTTCCACTGAAATACACGCTAGGAGAACGAACAAGCTGAGAAACGATAACACGTTCAGCACCATTGATGACAAACGTACCTGTTTCTGTCATAAGAGGAAAATCTCCCATGAACACTTCTTGGTCTTTTACTTCTCCTGTTTCTTTATGAATCAAACGTACTTTTACACGTAAAGGTGCAGAATACGTTACATCACGTTCTTTTGCTTCCTCTACGGAATACTTTGGTTCACCTAAGCTGTAGTCGATAAACTCTAAAGATAGGCTACCTGTAAAGTCCTCAATTGGAGAAATATCCTGGAACATTTCTCTTAAACCCTCATCAAGAAACCATTGATAAGAAGAGGTTTGAATTTCAATGAGGTTTGGTAATTCTAAAACTTCACTGATACGAGCATAACTTCTACGTTGGCGGTGGCGTCCATACTGAACTAGTTGACCTGTCAACTGATTCACCCCTCAAATCAAGCGTTATTATTGAAACTTTTAATGATAAAAAGGTAACAATACCTATCATTAAACAAAAGAAAAAATGGTTTCTTCATTAAAAAACCACAATTTCGTTAAAACGTACTATTGATTTTATTAGCTTTTCCATACAAACTAAAATTATACCTTTTTAGGTATAATTTTTTTATTAAGATGGAATAATTACATATTGGCATTTTATAATGTTAACACATCGAAAAATTAGTGTCAAATTTTTTTTGCACGAATAATATAATAACCTTTTTTCTTTGTTTCTACCAAAACTTCAGAAAATAACTCTTCTAATTTTTCAAGTGCAGAAGGAGCTCCTTGCTTTTTCTGAATAACAACCCAAAGCTCGCCATTTTCTTTTAACCGAGTTGATGCCCCTTCAAGGATTTCATGAACAACCTTTTTCCCTGCTCGAATAGGCGGGTTTGTCAAAATAGCTGCATATTGATCTGATGAAATATTTTCATATGCTGAACTTTTGAAGATGTTCACATTCTCAACGCCGTTACTTTTTGCATTTTCACTTGAAAGCTCCAGCGCCCGCTCATTTACATCAACCATATCCACTTTACGACTTGGCCATTGTTTAGCTAAAGATATTCCAATTGGGCCATACCCACATCCAACATCAAGAAAATCCCCTTGTACTTCTGGTTCTTCAAATGTTTCAATAAGCAAGCGAGAACCAAAATCGACTTCCTTCTTCGAAAATACACCATGATCTGTTGTAAATGTAAAATGGTGATTCCGCAGCGTGAAGTAAAAGCTTTGTCGATCGCTTTGAGCAGAAGGGTTTGATGAAAAATAGTGCTCTGTCATTTTACGTAGCTCCTCCTCACTTCCATAATACTGTAACTTTTTTCATTATACAAAAGAATGAGCCTAATGTGAAATGCTCGCTTTTTAAGAAAGTCAAAAGAGGCCGTTCACGACGCGCCCCTTTGCCCTTAAACATAAAGATAAGCGAGGTTTCTAAGAAAACCTCGCTTATCTTCTATTATAACATTAAGCGTATGCTGTAATGTTTAAATTATTTAACTTCTACAGAAGCGCCAACTTCTTCAAGTTTAGCTTTAAGCTCGTCAGCTTCCTCTTGAGAAATGCCTTCTTTAAGAGCTTTTGGAGTGTTGTCAACAAGTTCTTTAGCCTCTTTTAAGCCAAGACCAGTGATTTCACGTACTACTTTGATAACTTTGATTTTTTGTCCGCCAGCACCAGCAAGTACTACGTCAAATTCAGTTTTCTCAGCAGCAGCGTCTCCACCAGCACCACCAGCTACAGCTACAGGAGCAGCAGCAGTTACACCGAATTCTTCTTCAATTGCTTTTACTAGGTCGTTAAGTTCAAGAACTGTCATTTCTTTAATAGCATCGATAATTTGTTCTTTAGACATTTGAAAGTCCTCCTCATTGGATTATAATTTAGTTTTAAAACCGTTAGCTATAATTAAGCGCCTTGCTCTTCTTTTTGATCTGCAACAGCTTTAGTTGCAAGAGCGAAGTTACGAGCTGGAGCTTGAAGTACGCTAAGAAGCATAGAAAGTAAGCCTTCACGAGATGGAAGAGTTGCGATTGCTTGAATTTCTTCAACTGAAGCAATATTCCCTTCAAGAACACCCGCTTTAATTTCAAGAGCTTCATTTTCTTTCGCAAATGCATGTAAAACTTTAGCTGGTGCAATAACATCCTCATTAGAGAAAGCAATTGCGTTTGGTCCAGTTAATGCATCGTTAAGCTCAGTTAACTCAGCTTTTTCTACCGCACGGCGAGTTAAAGTATTTTTGAATACTTTGAATTCTACGCCAGCATCACGTAGGTTTTTACGAAGTTCTGTTACTTGAGATACGTTTAGTCCACGGTAGTCAACAATGATTGTTGATTTACTATTTTTAAACTTATCAGCAATTTCGTCTACGATCACTTTCTTTTGTTCGATAGCACTGCTCATTTTTACACCTCCCGGAAATTTCGATATGCACATTTATGCCTTTTAAAAGGTGCAACATAAGAAGACCCTCTATGTGGTAAATAAGACATAGAGGGTTTTCTAAAACGAGCGTACAGACGTGCAACGCTGCTTTATATCATACACCTCGGTAGGAAATTAAGCTTTAGTAAGCACCTACTGTCTTTGGCAATAATGTTTAATTTTAAGACAAGGTAAATTATATTAAATGACTGTTAGAAAGTCAATACCTTATTATTTAATTCCAAAAGATGCCGTATCAACTTTTACACCAGGGCCCATTGTAGAAGCTACAGCTAGGTTCTTGATGTAAGTTCCTTTTGAAGAAGCAGGTTTAACTTTAAGCATTGTTTCATAAAGTGCTGTAAAGTTTTCAACAAGCTTGTTATCTTCAAATGATACTTTACCAATTGGTACATGAATGTTACCAGCTTTATCAACGCGATATTCAACTTTACCAGCTTTGATTTCGTTGATTGCTTTTTCAACGTCGAATGTTACTGTACCAGTTTTAGGGTTTGGCATTAAACCTTTTGGTCCTAATACGCGACCAAGTTTACCAACTTCACCCATCATGTCTGGAGTAGCTACAACTACGTCAAAATCAAACCAACCTTGTTGGATTTTGTTGATGTAATCAGAATCGCCAACGAAGTCAGCTCCAGCAGCTTCTGCTTCTTTTGCTTTCTCACCTTTAGCGAATACTAATACACGTTGAGTTTTACCAGTACCATGCGGTAAAACTAAAGCGCCACGGATTTGTTGATCAGCTTTTTTAGGATCTACTCCTAAACGAAATGCTGTTTCAACTGTTGCGTCGAAATTTACTGTGCTTGTTTTTTTGATCAGTTCAATTGCTTCTTTAACATCATAAGCAACTGTACGATCTACTAACTTAGAAGCTTCTAAGTACTTTTTACCTTTTTTAGCCATTTTAAATTTCCTCCTTATGTGGTTTTAGCGGAATAACCTCCCACGAATAAAGGTTGCGAAATGGCAAAACCATACCCGCAACCTTGTCAACTACCAATACGTTTTACATAGGAATTAGTCTTCGATAACGATTCCCATGCTACGAGCAGTACCTTCAACCATACGCATAGCCGCTTCTACGTCTGCTGCGTTAAGGTCTGGCATTTTCGTTTCAGCAATCTCGCGTACTTTATCTCGTTTCACTGTTGCTACTTTGTTACGATTTGGTTCACCAGAACCTGACTCGATACCAGCTGCTTTTTTAAGTAATACTGCAGCAGGAGGAGTCTTCGTAATGAATGTAAATGAACGGTCCTCAAATACCGAAATTTCAACTGGAATGATCAATCCTGCTTGATCTGCTGTACGAGCGTTAAACTCCTTACAGAATCCCATGATGTTTACACCTGCTTGACCCAATGCTGGACCAACTGGTGGAGCTGGGTTTGCTTTGCCCGCAGGAATTTGTAGTTTTACAACTTTCACTACTTTTTTAGCCACGAGACACACCTCCTTAAGTCCGTGATGTGGTAATAGGGGATTAGCCCCTCCCACTCATTCTTCTTTATCTCGTATTAAAAAATATAAAGAATATTTAATGTATAGTCTCAAAAATTGAGACGTACTGACTTATGAAATGTTACCACTGTTTCAACAGAAATGCAAGTTTTTTATGAGGAAATTTCTAGGTCATCGTCTCAGAGCACATTAAATCTCTTTCTATTCAATCTTATCAATCTGGTGGAAATCAAGTTCGACAGGTGTTTCACGACCAAACATGTTAACAAGTACTTTAATTTTCTTTTTATCAAAGTCAATTTCTTCAATTGTTCCTTCAAAGTTTGCAAATGGCCCTTCTTTCACCATAACAACCTCTTTAAGTTCAAAACCAAGATCTACTTTCTCGTGCTCCATCCCCATTCTTTTCAGAATTACTTCTGATTCTTCCGGTAATAATGGGGTTGGTTTTGACCCTGAACCTGTTGATCCAACGAAACCAGTAACACCAGGTGTATTTCGTACTACGTACCAAGAATCATCTGTCATGACAATTTCTACTAACACATAACCTGGGAATACTTTCTTCTTCGTTACTTTTGTCTTGTTGTTCTTTGTTTCTGTTTCTTCTTCTTCCGGTACAATTACACGGAAGATTTTATCTTGCATGCCCATTGATTCGACACGCTTTTCTAAATTGGCTTTCACTTTGTTTTCATAACCAGAATAGGTATGAACAACGTACCAGTTTTTCTCCATTGCTGAGGACCTCCGTCCTTTCCCTCCCACTCACTCGAAGTGAAACTATTTTAAGACAAATTAAAAAACCCGTCTCCGGGCTTTTCACATAGCTTATCTATTTTGTATTATACCATGTTTATTCATCACTTATTCAAGGAATCAATCGGATTAATGAAGAAATTCCTAGATCTACTACAGCAAAGAACGCTGTCATGACAATTACAGTCGTCACAACTGTGATGGTATAACGAGTTAATTCTTTTTTTGTTGGCCAGCTGACTTTTTTCATTTCGCGTACTACATCTTTAAAAAAGCTTCCAATTCGTTTCATTAAAACGAAACCTCCAGTTGAAAAGGGGTAGAATCAATCTATTTTGTTTCTAAATGTGCCGTATGGCTGTTACACGTTTTGCAAAACTTCTTAATTTCAAGCCTGTCCCCTGCCGCACTGCTATTTTTCATTGTAGAATAGTTACGACTTCCACAAGCAGAACAAGCCAAAACAGATTTTTTACGCATCTTTATCACCTGTTATCATAATACCCATAGGTATAACATATAATATCCTTAAAAAAGTATCATAATTACACAATAAATGTCAACATGGCATTCTATAAGAATGCCATGTCGACTTTTTTATAATGTTATCTCTCTTAATTCTAAATATCTCTCTAACTTACGTTTGACGCGCTGTAAGGCATTGTCGATCGATTTCACATGACGATTTAACTCTTCGGAAATTTCTTGATAAGATTGTCCATCAAGATAAAGGACAAGTACTTTTCTTTCCAAATCACTTAGAAGTTCAGCCATCTTAAGTTCAATATCGTCGAACTTCTCTTGGTTAATAATCAATTCTTCAGGATTCATAATCTTAGCTCCTGAAATAATATCCATAAGCGTACGGTCTGATTCCTCGTCATAAATAGGCTTGTCCAATGATATATAAGAATTAAGCGGAATATGCTTTTGTCGAGTTGCTGTTTTGATAGCCGTAATAATCTGCCTTGTAATACAGAGCTCAGCAAAAGCTTTAAAAGATGATAGCTTATCTTCCCTAAAATCACGGATGGCTTTGTAAAGTCCAATCATGCCTTCTTGTACAATATCTTCTCTGTCTGCACCTATTAAAAAATACGATCTTGCTTTTGCTCTTACAAAATTTCGGTATTTGTGAATCAAGTAATCTAATGCTTCGCTATTACCACTGTGAACCAACTCTACAACCAATTCATCTTCTTGACGTTGTAACTGAACGCTTTCCTTTGAACTAAGTTTTAAGCCCACATCGATCCCCCCGAACGCGCAGTAGATAGCAATATTATACAGTAGATACTCTCACTTGACAAACGGAATTGTGTGAAAAAAGAGATATTTTCTAAATTTTTTTACTACTTTTCCCCTCTTCGCCATTTTTCGAACACTTCGGATACTTGATCTGAAAGGGTAATCCGGCTTATTGGTTTTTTTTCTCGAATAATATCGACATTTTTTTTAATTTCCCCTTCAATTTCAATGACTTCATTGCGAAGTTCACGAGCAGATTTTCTTAGAGCCCCTTGGCCAAATATCACCCATTGTTCCGTAAAATCAGATGTTGCAACATGAATCTGTGTCTTGATATTGTTAAGCTCGCTTGCTAACTTTTCAATACATTCATCCGCTGTCTCATTCTCTTTCGTAAAAATCACTTTCACTTTATGTGTATCTCTCTTTTTTTCCAGTCCAGGTACCATGTGTGCATCAAAAACAACTAGAACTTGATACCCTGTATATGCACGATACTCCGCTAGCTTCTCGATAAGAATATCTCTTGCACTTTCTAAGTCTTTGTCTCGTAAGCTTCTTAGCTCTGGCCATGCTCCAATAATGTTGTAACCATCAACAAGAAGTATATTCTCCATGTTTAGCTACCTAGGGGATGACGTTTGCGATGAACTTCATACATAAGCAGACTTGCTGCAACTGAAGCATTTAAGGATGTTACATGCCCAACCATAGGAAGTTTGATAAGAAAATCACATTTATCTTTGACAAGACGACTCATTCCCTTGCCTTCACTGCCGATAATTAAACAGAGCGGCATTTTCCCATCCATTGTGCGGTAATCTTCTGCTCCTTTAGCATCTGTTCCGAAAAACCAAATTCCGCGATCCTTTAATTCATCAATCGTACGAGCTAAATTTGTTACACGTGAAACGGGGATATGTTCAATAGCTCCTGTAGAAGCTTTAGCAACTGTTGCTGTTAAGCTTACAGAACGGCGTTTTGGAATAATGATTCCATGTGCGCCAACAGCATCAGCTGTTCTCATGATGGATCCTAAATTATGAGGATCTTCAAGTTCGTCTAATAATAGAAAAAACGGTGTTTCGTTCTTCTTCTCGGCTAAGGCAAACATGTCATCAATCTCCGCATACTGATATGCAGCAACAAGAGCAACAACTCCTTGATGGTTTGCATCTACTAGCTGATCAATTTTCTTTTTTGGAACAAATTGAACAAGCACCTTCTTTTGTTTAGCTGTATTGATAACTTGTTGCATTTGGCCACGCTGTGAACCTTCTGCAATCCAAATCTTATTAATGTCTCGCTCTGCTTTTAAAGCTTCTAAGACAGGATTTTTACCGGCAATAAATTCTTGATTCTCACTCACCGTTTTCTTCACTCCTTTCAATAATCATAATGGCTTTTTCAACAATTTCAGTTACGCGTTTTTGTTGACTGTCAAGATAAAGATAGCCAAGCACAGCTTCAAATGCTGTGCTATAGCGATATGTTTGTACATCTGTATGCTTTGGAATACTTCCTGATTTAGCATTTCGTCCTCTTCTTAAGACGGCTTGTTCTTCTTCAGTTAAGAATCCTTCATCTAGTAGCTGATGAACAATCTTCGCCTGTGCCCGTGCTGATACATATTCTTTTGCCTGTCTGTGTAGCATATTTGGTCGTACACTGCCTTTCAACAGGAGATGATGACGTATATACTGATCGAATACTGCATCTCCCATATAAGCTAATGCAAGACTGTTTAATTGTTTTACTTCTATTTGGTTGTCTAACATACTTACCCTCTTTTCCAACGTGTGCCTTGTGACGTATCTTCAAGAATGATATTTCGACTCTTTAATTCATCACGAATCTCATCTGCTCGCTGGAAGTTGCGGTCCTTACGTGCTTGAATGCGTTCCTCAAGAAGTTGCTCAATTTCCTCGTCTAAAAGCTCTTCGTCTTTGCCTGCTAGTTCTACTCCTAATACACCAGTGATTGTTTCAAACTCTTTGATAAACGCTTCTAAAACAGCTACTGATGTATTTTCTTCTGCAAGGTAAAGATTTGCCTGTTTTGATAGCTCAAAGAGAACAGAAATAGCGTTTGCTGTATTAAAATCATCATCCATTTCTGTTACAAAAGATTGGTGAAGTTCTGCGATTTTATCTTCCCACTTTTCATCTTGAGTCGCTAAGTTTGTTGAATGTTCTAATCGATGTTGCACATTTTCATATGCTGTTTGAATTCTTTCAAGTCCTCTTTTTGTATCCTCTAGAAGTTCTTGATTATAATTAATTGGATGGCGATATTGAACAGTTAACATAAAGAAACGAAGTAAAGAAGGCTCAATTTCTTTTAAGATATCGTGCACAAGAACAAAGTTACCAAGAGATTTAGACATCTTCTCGTTATCAATATTAATATACCCATTATGAAGCCAGTACTTTGCAAATTCTTTTCCTGTTGCTGCTTCAGATTGAGCGATTTCGTTCTCATGATGAGGGAATGATAAATCTTGCCCTCCTGCATGAATATCAATTGTGTCTCCTAAGTATTTACGCGCCATTGCTGAGCACTCAATGTGCCAACCCGGACGCCCTTTCCCCCATGGACTGTCCCAGCTAATTTCTCCGTCTTTTGCTTCTTTCCAAAGCGTGAAATCTAGTGGATCATCTTTCTTCTCGCCAACTCCAATACGTGCTCCAGAGCGCAGTTCATCAATTGATTGATGAGATAGTTTGCCATATCCATCAAACTTACGTGTTTTATAGTAAACATCTCCACCTGCTTCATAAGCAAACCCTTTATCAATTAGCATTTCAATAAATTCAATAATTGTATCCATATTCTCTGTTACACGTGGATGAACATCCGCTTTTTTGCATCCTAATGCTTCCGTATCCTCAAAGTAAGCTTTAATAAAACGCTCAGCAATAGTGGGAACTTCTTCTCCAAGCTCATTTGCTGCTTTGATTAATTTATCATCAACATCTGTAAAGTTAGAAACGTATTGAACGTCATACCCTCTATATTCTAAGTAACGGCGAACTGTATCAAATACAATGGCAGGTCTTGCATTTCCAATATGAATATAGTTATACACGGTTGGTCCGCACACGTACATTTTTACTTTGTTTTCTTCAAGTGGAGTAAAAATCTCTTTTTGGCGTGTTAACGTATTATATAACTTGATTGTCATGTTTTTTCTTCCCTTCTTCTTTTAGCTCTTTAACTTCCTGTTGAAGTCTTTTAATTTCTTCTTCTAACTCTTTAAAACGATCTGCTACTGGGTTTGGTAAATCAGAGTGATTTAAATCTTTATTAACTTTTATGCCATCTTGAATAACCGCTCTTCCTGGAATACCTACAACAGTAGAGTTACTTGGAACATCTTTTAGAACAACAGAACCCGCTCCTACCTTTGAATTTTCTTCAATAACGATAGAACCAAGCACTTTTGCTCCTGTTGCAATTAATACATTATCTTTAATTGTTGGGTGACGCTTGCCTTTTTCTTTCCCTGTTCCTCCGAGAGTAACGCCTTGGTAAACTGTCACATTATCCCCTATTTCACACGTTTCTCCAATAACAACTCCCATACCATGGTCAATAAAGAAACGATGACCAATCCGCGCGCCAGGATGAATTTCAACTCCTGTGAAGAAACGGCTAATTTGAGCAATTATGCGAGCTAAAAAGAACCATCTGCGTCGATGAAAAGCATGGGCAACGCGATGTGCCCATATAGCATGTAAACCTGAATACGTTAAAATCACTTCAATATAACTTCTTGCTGCAGGATCTTGCTCAAAAACAACGTCAATATCTTCTTTCAGTAGCTTTAACACATTTCTCCCCCTCTATGTTTTTCTCTACTAAAAAAAGCGTCTCTGTGTCATATGACACAGAGACGCTTCGTTCGCGCGGTTCCACTCTGCTTAGGCTAATAAAGCCTCTGCTCTACTCTAATAACGGAAGAGAATCCGCCTTTGCCTACTCCATAAAATGTTTGGGCAAAGGACTCAAAGGTGCATTTCAAAAACATTAAAACCATAAGTCACTTTCAGCCTTTGGTGACTCTCTCTAATATGGGAATGTTTTTTACTTCTCCTTCTCAACGTTTTAATAATGATATGGTTCACTATATTACAGAATGAATGAGATGTTAACTATTTTGCGCAAAAATTAGTAATTTATTTTACTGCTCCTTCTAAACGAGCAAGTACTGTTTCTTTTCCTAAAAGTGCAATTGCCTGTGGAAGTTCTGGTCCATGAGTTTGACCAGTTGTTGCAACACGGATTGGCATGAATAGCTTTTTGCCTTTATGTCCTGTTGCTTTTTGAACAGCTTTAATCGAACTTTTAATACTTGCTGGTTCAAAGTCTTCAAGGCTGTTAATTTCCTGGGCAAAGGCCTGCATTACTTCTGGTACTTGTTCTTCATTTAGCACTTCTTGTGCTTCTTCATCATACTCAATAGATGTTCTAAAGAACAAATCTGTAAGCTCAATAATTTCCGCTCCAAAGCTTAGTTGGTCTTTGTAAAGAGCAATTACATCATATACCCATTGCTTTTCTTGATCACTCATCTCTTCTTTTACTTTACCTGCTTTAACAAGGTGTGGTAAAGCAAGATCAACAACTTCATCTGTTGAAAGTTCTTTAATGTATTGATTGTTCATCCATTTTAGCTTTTTCATATCGAAAAGAGCCGGTGATTTCGATAAACGACTTGGGTCAAAGATTTCAATGAACTGTTCTTTTGTGAATAGCTCTTCTTCTCCTTCCGGTGACCAACCAAGTAGAGTAATAAAGTTAAATAATGCTTCAGGAAGATAACCAAGGTCTTTGTATTGTTCAATAAATTGAATAATAGACTCATCACGCTTACTCAGTTTACGACGGCTTTCATTAACAATAAGCGTCATATGACCAAATTTTGGTGCTTCCCATCCAAATGCATCATAAATCATAAGTTGCTTTGGTGTATTTGAAATATGATCATCACCACGAAGAACATGAGACATTTTCATAAGATGATCATCAATAGCAACCGCATAGTTATATGTTGGAATACCATCTTTTTTCACGATAACAAAGTCACCAATACCATCTGATTCAAATGCAACTTCGCCTTTTACCATGTCATCAAATTTGAATACGCGCCCTTCTGGCACTTTGAAACGAATGCTTGGTTTACGTCCTTCTGCCTCTAGCGCTGCACGATCTTCTGATGTAAGATGACGACATTTATTAGAATAACGAGGTGGCTTGCCTTCCGCAATTTGAGCTTCGCGTTCTGCTTCTAGCTCTTCTTCCGTACAGTAGCAATAGTAAGCTTGCTCGTTCTCCATAAGCTGTTTTGTATATTTTGCATAAATGTCATTGCGCTCTGACTGACGGTATGGACCGTATTCGCCACCAACGTCAATGCTTTCGTCCCACTCAATACCTAACCATTTCAAATATTGAAGTTGGCTTTCTTCTCCACCTTCAATGTTACGTTTTTGGTCAGTATCTTCAATACGGATAATAAATTTACCGTTGTGTCCTCTTGCAAATAAATAGTTAAAAAGCGCTGTTCTGGCGTTTCCGATATGTAAATGACCTGTTGGACTAGGTGCATAACGTACGCGAACTTCGTTTGACATGAAACTCAACCTCCAGTAATTTACGTATAAATGCAATATAAAAATTTTTGCTATATGCTTTTAGAAATGATATAGTAATATGCCTATTTTATCACCAAATGCTTATCTTTCAAACTCTGTAAAATTATTTCCCTTGTAAAAGAACTGCTGCCTGTGAAGCAATACCTTCCTCACGTCCTGTAAACCCTAATTTTTCTGTTGTTGTAGCTTTTACATTGATTTGATCTTTTGTTGCTTTTAATAGTTCAGCAATGCGTGCTCTAATCTCTTCAATATATGGAGCCATTTTTGGTTTCTGAGCAATAATTGTACAATCTAAGTTTCCTAATGTATAACCCTTTTCTTCTGCAATTCCCCAAACATGCTGAAGTAATTTAGCTGAATCAGCATCCTTAAATGCTTCATCCGTATCAGGAAAATGCTTACCGATATCTCCTTCTCCAACTGCCCCTAAAATTGCATCTGAGATTGCATGAAGCAATACATCTGCATCTGAATGCCCAATAAGGCCTTTATCGTGTGGAATATTTACTCCACCTATAATCAGAGGACGATCTTCTGCAAATTTATGAACGTCAAATCCTTGTCCAATTCTTATATTCATGTTAGCTTTCTCTCCTTTATCTTCTGTGCTTGTAAAATAGCTTCTGCATAAATTAAATCTTCAGGAGTTGTTAACTTGATATTGTTATAACTTCCTTCAACAATTGTTACATCTTCTCCTACGGCTTCTACGAGACTAGCATCATCAGTACCTAAGTAGTTCTTTTCTTGAGCTTTTTCATGTGCATATTGAATTAATGACAAAACAAAAGCTTGTGGTGTTTGAATAGCCCACAAGCTTGAGCGCTCTACTGTATCAATGACTTTGCCATTTCTCACTCGCTTCATAGTATCTTTAACAGGGACTGCTAAGACAGCTGCTTTACTCTCACTTGCCTCTTCTACAAGACGATGGACATGCTCTTGCTCAATGAAAGGACGAGCTCCGTCATGAACAAGAACAATTCCATCTTCGTCTGTTAAGATTTTTAGTCCGTTGTAAACACTATGCTGTCGTTCACTTCCACCCTTAACAATTTCTGATACTTTGCGAATATTGTTCACTTCAATAAGTTCTTTGAAAAGATCTACTTCTTTTTCGTTAACGACGATGATGACTTTTCTACACCATGGGTCTTGTTCAAAAACTTGCAGTGTATGCACAATTACCGGATGGTCTTGTAGGTTAATAAATTGTTTATTTACCCCTTTTTTCATCCTTTTTCCTTGTCCCGCCGCGGGAATAACTACGTCGTACTTCATCTTTTTTCTCCTCTTCCCTTTGATCCCTTCATAAAGCCTTCTCTAATAGCTTGGGTTTCGCAAAAATCATGCGACCTGCAGAAGTTTGAAGAACACTTGTTACAAGAACATCAATACTCTTTCCGATATAGTTGCGCCCTTCTTCTACAACAATCATTGTACCATCATCTAAATATGCAATACCTTGATTCTGTTCTTTTCCGTCCTTAATCACTAGAACATGCATTTCTTCACCAGGAAGAACAACAGGCTTAACGGCATTTGCTAAATCATTAATATTAAGCACGCTAACTCCTTGAAGTTCACATACTTTATTTAAGTTAAAATCATTTGTCACAACAACCCCAGAAGTTAGCTTTGCTAATTTTACAAGCTTGCTATCTACTTCTTGAATATCTTCAAAATCGCCCTCATAGATTTCAACCTTAATCGCAAGCTCCTTTTGAATGCGATTTAAAATATCTAACCCACGACGTCCTCTGTTTCTCTTTAATACATCTGATGAATCAGCAATATGCTGGAGCTCTTCTAAAACAAACTGTGGAATAACAACAATTCCCTCTAGAAAACCTGTTTGACAAATGTCAGCAATACGCCCATCTATAATAACACTTGTATCTAAAATCTTGAACGTTTTTTCTTGTGTAGTTGTTTCCTCTTCCACTTGCTTTTTCTTTCCCATGCGAGATGGAATTGAAAACAAATTAACAAGCTCATCTCGTTTCTTAAAGCCAACTTGGAAACCTAGGTAGCCAAGAAGAACAGTGAGGAAAATAGGTAATACAGTACCGACCATTTGCAATTGAATCTTGCCTAAAGGAATGCCCGCTAAATATGCGAGAATGAGTCCAAAAATAAGTCCTAAACTACCAAATAAAACATCTGTTGCAGGAGCTTTGACTACAGATTCCTCAACCCTTTTAATAAAATTAACAACATAATCGACAGCCCAAAAAGTTACAGCATAAAAAATGATAGCTCCCAATACAGCAAGAACGTATGAGTTTTGTAAAAACGTAACTCCTTCAAGTCCTAACAAGCTTGTTATGTTATCTGCAAAAACAAATCCAAGCGTTCCACCTGTGACAAGAAAGAAGATTTGAATTATACGTTTTAGCATACATTCACCTCCCTTTATCATTATAAACAGTTTAGCTCATTCAAAACCTGCTAGTTAACAAATTCAATTATTTGTAAATAAATTGTCATGTTTCACACAGTTTTCGACAAATACTTTCTTCTTTTATAAATGACGATTATATAGATGCTGTTGTTTCAGAGTTTTTAAACCTTCTTTAATTTTTTTTGCTCTAATTTCTCCAATACCTTCCACTTCATCCAGTCTATCTACAGATGCATCACTAATTCGCTTTAAACCACCAAATTCTTGAATTAAATTTTCAATAATAACACTTGGGAGTCTAGGGATTTTATGGAGCATTCGATAGCCTCTTGGTGCAACTTGATCATCAAGGCTCGTATATAAAGGGTATCCCATTAAACGAAGTAATGTTTGGTCATCAAGGAGCATCGTATTAGATAAATCCTGGAGTTTATTGACAATCTTATAAGAATCTTTTTCAGGATCATACATATAGTCTTGAACAAGCAGAACTACTTCTTCTTGGAAATGAGAAAGGAGTTCATTCATTTGAAGCCTCACAAGTCTCCCTTCAATCCCTAATTCACTTACATAATTTAAAATTTCATGCTTAATCCGTAATACCATCTCAATACGATGAAGGACTTGGATAACGTCTGCATGTGTTACTTGTTCTTCAAATTCTAGAGAACTTAAGCTATCAACAGATTCATCTAGCACTGTTTTATATTTCTCTAGTGTCTCCAACGCTTGGTTTGCTTTTGCTAAAATAACGCTAATCTCTCTTAATGCATATTGAAGTTGTCCTTTATAAAGAGTAATAACATTCCTACGCTCAGAAATAGCAATAACAAGGTTTCCCGTCTGTTTTGCGGTTCTTTCTGCTGTACGATGGCGCATTCCTGTTTCAGAGGAAGAGATAGAAGGATCTGGGATAAGCTGCGTGTTGGCATATAAAATCTTATTTCCCGACTCACTTAAGATAATAGCTCCGTCCATTTTAGCAAGTTCATAAAGGTGGGCTGGAGAGAAAGAACAGTTGATTGAAAATCCACCATCAACAATTTTTTTTACTTCCTCAGTGTTGCCTAACACAATAAGTCCTCCTGTTTTAGCACGCAGAACGTTTTCAATACCTTCTCTAATCGGTGTTCCAGGAGCAACAAACTGTAGAATTTCAGTCATTTGTTTCTCATTTATTCTTTCCCCGTCCATCTTATGATCTAACCTCCCAACGTGTATTTTAATGCTTCTGATACGGTTTCAACTCCGATAATTTCTATTCCAGCAGGTGCTTCCCATCCTCCAATATTCTTGGCTGGAATAATGGCACGTTGGAACCCGAGTTTTGCTGCTTCCTGAATACGTTGTTCAATTCGTGATACGCGGCGAATTTCACCTGTTAATCCTACTTCACCAATGACAACATCAACAGGATTAGAAACTTGATCTCTAAAGCTTGAAGCAATACTCACAGCAACAGCTAAATCAATAGCAGGTTCATCTAATTTCACACCACCTGCTACTTTTAAATAAGCATCCTGATTTTGGAGCAGTAAACCAACTCGCTTCTCTAATACAGCCATAATAAGCGAAACTCTATTATGATCTACTCCTGTTGCCATTCTCCGTGGATTACCAAAGCTTGTTGGGCTAATAAGGGCTTGAAGTTCTACTAATACAGGGCGCGTTCCTTCCATCGAAGCTACAACAACAGATCCCGCTGCTCCTTTTGAACGTTCTTCAAGGAAGATTTCAGATGGATTTAACACTTCTTGAAGACCAGCTTCTTTCATCTCAAATATCCCCATCTCATTTGTAGAACCAAAACGGTTTTTAACCGCACGTAAGATACGATACGTATGATGACGTTCCCCTTCAAAATAAAGAACGGTATCTACCATATGCTCAAGTAAGCGAGGGCCTGCAATGGAACCTTCTTTAGTAACATGACCAACGATAAAAATTGGTATACTATTTGTTTTAGCAACCCGCATTAGTTCACCTGTACATTCACGAACTTGCGAAACGCTTCCAGGAGCAGATGTAATATCTGCATGATAAACCGTCTGAATGGAATCGACTACAACAAAGTCAGGCTTCATTTCATTGATAGCGTCTAAAATCATCTCCAAATTTGTTTCTGCATGAACAAAGAGATGATCTGCTGTAACTCCTAATCGGTCTGCTCTTAGCTTTGTCTGCTTTGTTGATTCCTCTCCTGAAATGTAGAGAACTTTATGTTTTTGATCTGCAAGCTGCGCTGAACATTGCAATAAGAGCGTAGATTTCCCAATTCCAGGATCTCCTCCAATTAAAACAAGGGACCCTTTTACAATTCCTCCACCAAGAACACGGTTTAGCTCAGAGGACTTAGTAAAAATACGCGGTTCCTCAACTGTTTTAATTGTTGTAATAGCTTCTGGTTTTCTTTTTACTGAAGAAGAAACAGCTCCAGAGAACGCTCCTCGTCTTCCTGTTTGAACATGTTCCACTTCTTCCACCATTGTGTTCCATTTCCCACAACCAGGACATTTCCCCATCCATTTGGCAGATTCATATCCACAATCTTGACACATAAATTTTGTCTTTTTCTTTGCCATACTGTGTTCCTTTCTGTCTTAGAAGTAATAATAGCAACTAAGGCATACGTTAACTATCTCCGTATGCCTTAGTGTAAATGTTTCTATTATGAACTTGGCTGTGCTGCTTTAACGGTAAATTCACCGTCTTTTACATCAAGCACAACTTTCTGCCCTTTTTGTACATTCCCTTTTAGAAGTTCCTCAGATAAGCGATCTTCTACATGACGTTGAATAGCGCGGCGTAGCGGTCTCGCTCCGTATTCTGGATCAAATCCTTCTTCAGCAATTTTGTTTGCCGCTTCTTCTGTTAGTTCAAGCTCAATATCTTGCTCTTTTAGACGCTTGATAAGTTGGTCTGCCATTAGCGTCACAATATAACGTAAATGATCTTTTTCTAATGAGTGGAAAACAATCATCTCATCAATACGATTTAGGAATTCTGGACGGAAAGCACGTTTTAATTCATCCATTACTTTGCCTTTCATGTCCTTGTAATTCTCATTTTCATCTTGCACATTGAATCCAACATACTTATTTCGTTTTAGTGCTTCTGCACCCACATTTGAAGTCATAATGAGAACTGTATTTCTAAAGTCCACTGTACGGCCTTTAGAATCTGTAAGACGTCCATCTTCTAGTACTTGAAGTAAAATATTAAATACATCTGGATGTGCTTTTTCCACTTCATCAAGAAGAACAACTGAATAAGGCTTGCGTCTTACTTTCTCTGTAAGCTGTCCGCCTTCTTCATATCCTACATACCCTGGAGGTGATCCAACTAGGCGAGATGTTGAATGTTTCTCCATGTATTCTGACATGTCAATTCGAATCATTGCATCTTCCTCACCAAACATTGCTTCTGCTAATGCACGAGCAAGCTCTGTTTTACCAACACCTGTTGGGCCTAAGAAGATGAAAGAACCAATTGGACGTTTTGGATCTTTTAATCCAGCACGAGCACGACGAACTGCTTTTGAAACAGCTTTAACTGCTTCATCTTGCCCAATTACTCGAGAATGTAAGATTTCTTCTAGTTTAAGCAAACGCTCTGTTTCTTCCTGTGCTAGTTTAACAACCGGAATTCCAGTCCAGCTAGATACAACCATTGCAATATCCTCAACTGTAACTTCAGAGTTTTCTTGTCCTTGCTTCTCTTTCCACTCTTTTTTCGTTTGTTCAAGCTCTTCGCGAAGACGCTGTTCTGTATCACGTAGAGATGCCGCTGTTTCAAATTCTTGGCTTTGCACAGACGCATCTTTTTCTTTGCGAACTGTTTCAAGTTTAACTTCAAGCTCTTTTAAATTTGGTGGTGTTGTAAATGAACGTAAACGTACTTTCGAACCTGCTTCATCAATCAAATCAATTGCTTTATCTGGTAGGAAACGGTCTGAGATATAACGATCTGAAAGATTAACAGCAGCTTCAATAGCTTCATCAGTAATCGATACACGATGATGCGCTTCATAACGATCACGAAGCCCTTGTAGAATTTGAACAGACTCATCTGCTGTTGGCTCATCAACTTGAATTGGTTGAAAACGACGCTCAAGTGCTGCATCTTTCTCAATATATTTGCGATATTCGTCTAGCGTTGTCGCTCCGATACATTGAAGCTCTCCACGTGCTAGAGAAGGTTTTAAAATATTAGAAGCATCAATGGCACCTTCCGCTCCACCTGCTCCAATTAGTGTATGAAGCTCATCAATGAATAAAATGATGTTTCCAGCTTGACGAATTTCATCCATAACTTTCTTCAAGCGATCCTCAAACTCTCCACGATATTTTGTTCCAGCTACAACTGTTCCCATATCTAACGTCATTACACGCTTATCTCTTAAAATCTCAGGAACTTCGTTGTTTACAATTTGTTGTGCTAATCCTTCTGCAATTGCTGTTTTACCAACACCAGGTTCTCCAATTAACACAGGATTATTTTTCGTACGACGACTTAGTACTTCAATGACACGCTGAATTTCTTTGCTACGGCCAATAACAGGATCAAGACTTCCTTCACGAGCAATAGCTGTTAAATCACGTGCTAATCCATCTAACGTTGGTGTGTTAGCATTTGGCGTTCCACTTCCTTGGTGATTTGCATTTGCTTCATTACTACCAAGAAGCTGAAGTACTTGCTGACGAGCTTTATTTAAGCTCACTCCTAGATTATTTAAAACGCGAGCGGCAACACCTTCACCTTCGCGGATAAGACCTAATAAAATGTGCTCTGTTCCTACATAAGAATGACCAAGTTTACGAGCTTCATCCATGGAGAGCTCAATGACTTTTTTAGCTCGAGGTGTATAATGAACAGTTTGAGCTACTTCTTGGCCACGACCAATTAGGGATTCTACTTCTTTTTGAACTTTATCAGTACCTAAGTTAAGTGCAAGTAGGGCTTTTGCCGCAATCCCTTCACCTTCACGAACGATTCCTAGTAGGATATGTTCTGTACCAATATTGTTATGTCCAAGACGAAGTGCTTCCTCTTGGGCTAATGCTAATACTTTCTGAGCGCGCTCTGTAAATCTTCCAAACATCATCCTTCATCACTCTCCATCCGATTTCGATTGTCTTTTTCTAACTGCAAGCGTTCCCTTATTAAAGATGCTCTTCTAATGTCCCGTTGATTTGGACGAAGAGGTCCACCTGCATATTGCTGTAGGAAACCTGGCTGCGTTACAACCATAAGCTCGTTTAGGATGCTTCTCGTAATGCCTTCAATATAGCCAAGATCAATACCGAGTCTAACATCCGATAAACATTGAGCGGCTTCTTTAGATTCTATTATACGCGCATTGGTTAATACTCCATATGAGCGGTATAAACGATCTTCAAGCTCAATACTTGATGTATGTACAAGGGCTTCCCTTGCTGATCGTTCATGAGCAATAAGCTGTTTTACAACACTTTGTAGATCACTTACAATGTCTTCTTCACTTTTCCCTAAAGTGATCTGATTAGAAACTTGAAATATATTTCCTAAAGCTTGACTTCCTTCCCCATAAATCCCTCGTACAACGAGTCCTAGCTGATTGATAGCTGGTACAATCTTATTAATCTGTTGAGTTAGAACTAAAGCTGGTAAATGTAGCATAACAGATGCACGAAGTCCTGTGCCAACATTAGTTGGGCAACTTGTTAAATAGCCCATTGTCTCATCAAAAGCATAGCCTGCTCTTTCCTCTATCCAATCATCTAACTCCATCGCCAAACGAAGAGCATTATCAAGCTGGAACCCCGGGAATAAACATTGTATTCGTAGATGATCTTCTTCATTCAACATAATACTTACTGATTCATTCTGTGATAGAATACAAGCCCCTTCTTCAGACTGCTCAGCAAGATAAGGACTAATAAGATGTTTTTCTACTAATACTTTCTTTTCAAGGGGCTCTAATTCCTTCATTTCTAACAATTCAAAATCCCATCTCGTAGGACGATTCATAATTTTTTCTTTTACGAAGGTTACAACACTGTCTCCTTCTTCTTGAGCAATTAACGGAAAAACATAGTCTTCAAAGTTACGTGCTAACCGAATTCTTGTGCTTAATACAATGTCAGAATCCGGTCCATCACTGTTCATCCATGGACTGATGGCCTGATTTAAAAAATGATGTAATGACATTGATTAAGACTCTCCTCTCTTTTGATCTAGCTGACGATTCAGTTCCCTAATTTCATCACGTAATTTTGCAGCCTCTTCAAACTCCTCTGCTTCTACGTATTGTTTTAACTTCGCTTTTAAATTTTCCAATTCCTTTTTTAATTGAATATTTTCGCCTGCTCTTTGTGGGATCTTTCCACGATGAAGAGAATTCCCCCCTTGCAAACGTTTTAGAAAAGGGGTTAATTTCTGTTGAAATGCTTGGTAGCAATGAGCACAACCAAAACGTCCAACCTTAGCAAACTGTTTATATGTCATTTTACAATGAGGACAGTGTAATGGAGCTTGTTGAAATGATTTTTCAGCTTCTTTAAAAGCAGAATCAAAGTTTAACAACCCTGCAAGCAAATCATTCATGGAAAAGTTTTCATGATCTGAGAGCATAAACAAGTCTCCTCGCTCTTTTGCACACTTTTCGCAAAGGTGTATCTTCTGCTGTTGTCCATTTGACACTTCAGTAAAATGAATAGCAGCTTCTCTCATATGACATTGTTGACAAATCAATCCTTACTCACCTCACACTTCTTGTCACTTTGTAAAAATACATTAACCTATCTCTAATCTTATTAACATACTTTCTTATCGATGCTGTAAAGCTAGCAGCATAGCTTTTAACATTCTAGCACGAAGCTGATCACGATGATGAGGATCAACATTAAGAACAGAATTATCAATAACACTTAACATGACTTTTGCTTCTCTCTTTGTAATGAACTCCTCTTCAACTAGGCGAATAATCAAACTTTCCGCAGTTGATTGAGGTACTCGTTCATTTACCATTGCAAGTACTTGGTTAAAAAGATCTAAGTAGTCATTAGATTGTACCTTGATAATTCTAATAAAGCCTCCACCACCACGTTTACTTTCCACTACATACCCGCGTTCAACGGTAAAGCGTGTGTTGATTACGTAGTTAATTTGGGAAGGGACACATTGAAACTTATGAGCAATTTCACTACGTTTAATTTCTACAATATCTTGGTCACTCACATCTAAAACTTCTTTTAGATACTGTTCAATAATGTCAGAAATATTTCGCACCCTTTCCCCTCCTGACTTTGACTATATTTGACTTTTATAATAATAGTAATGCTTTTTATGTAAAATTGCAATAAAATCGAACGCAAGGTACTACTTCTATAGTTTCCACTTTTCATTACTTCAAAACGTTCTTTATAACAATATTGTATAGAATATAAAAAAGGCTGATCTATAATAGATCAGCCTTTTTGTATGGTGCCTGGCAACGTCCTACTCTCACAGGGACAAAGTCCCAACTACCATCGGCGTTCAAGAGCTTAACTTCTGTGTTCGGCATGGG